>JBJTNN010000190.1:0-2993 GCA_046074125.1 Bacteroidota bacterium | reverse complement strand
CACCAGCACCCACTGGGAATGTCATGCTGGTAGTTCCGTTGGTTAAACCAATATGAACCGCACCATCCACATAACTGGTTTTGGTGCCCGCACCTACGGTACAACCATCCAAAGCGCGAAACGCCGCCAAAGAAGTACCCAGTTTTACAATCCCATCTGTCAGCGTTAACTTGGTTTTGATGTTGAACGTTTTCTCGTTGGCGTTCCCGTCGATGTCCAACGTGATTCCAGCAACGTTCATCGTCAATTCATTCACCTGTACACTGTCGACCAAAAACTTCAGAGACTTTCCAGGACTTACAACTTCCGCGTAATACCCCGTGGCAATGTAAATCACATCCCCCGCCGCAGCCGTATTGGCAGCCGCCGTGATCGTCAACTTTGCCAACGCAACCGTAAGACCACTGTTGGCATCATTTCCTGACTTGGAAACGTAATAGTCGGTTGCTTTCACTGCCGGAGCAAGCGCCACCAAAAAAATCAACAAAAACCAAGCTGACTTCTTTCCTATTCGAGTAATAAAAACCTTCATGAACGTGTAGAATAATACAAATTTAGTGGATAAGACACACTTTTGGGCGTTTTCGTTTCCCACAAAAACACGCATGAAGTTATTATGACAATTAAACTAGACCTAGAATGGCAAGTCATCGTCCTCAAAAGGACTCGCTGCATTGCTAGATGCCGATGAATCGCCCGTTGGCATTGACTCAAAATTCGGTACCGAATTGTTGCCCCCAACGGCAGGTGATGCACCCTGTTTGGTCACATTCCAAGCACGGATGTCTGTGTACCAACGACCGTTATATTCGCGGCTCTCCACATCCACAGCAATGGTTACATCATCGCCATTTTGAATGTTGAACTTCCCAATTTTATCTCCCCACAGGTTGAAACACACTTTCTTGGGATATTGACCAGGAACTTCAATGATATACTCCTGCTTTTCCCAAGTGCTCCCGTTTCTTGCATTTCCCGTCTGTTTGGGCAATGTCTGTACAATTTTTCCTGTAATTTCCATATCACAAATCTATTTTTTAGTTTAATATTTTATCCAATACCCTCGATGAACTAATCCACAGTTACATGCCTTCTTGTCCACCTGCAGGCTTTAAATCATCATTCTGTAATTTCCTTAATACGGGCTTTGGCTTCTCAATGGTCATGGCGCCAAACTTATAATCGAAATTCACCCTCACTCCCCACATGTTAATCCTTTGCAAACTGTAATAATTGAAATCCTGTCCGCTGGCCTTAGTAATAAAATCCGTGCGGGGTATAAAAGGATTATCCAACCCAAACCCAAAACCTCCTTTGTCGTTGCTGAACCTACGTTTAACGCCAATCATGTGAAAAAACCAGTTTGTGGCCGTTCCTTGCAACGAGAACGTGGGTGCATTGAATCTACCCCACAATTCCATTTGCCAGTTTTTATTCAATTTCAAGCTAGATCTCAGGCCTGCGTTGTACGTTAATCCTTGATTTCTCGCCCCTTTCAACAAACCAGTATCCTGCCCGCTACGAATATCCACCCAACCCAATCCTCCGTTAAAATTCACGGTCCAATCACGCCCCTTCCACTTTCCCTTTAAGTTGGCATTTACATCAAATCCCGTGGTGTAGTTCAACCCAATATTTCCATAAGTGGTGCGGTAAACCCTGTCCTGTCCTACACTGCGAATGGTCTCAATGGCATTGCCTATTCTACGGTGAAATACATTGACTCCCCAACCGCCTTTTGCACCATAATTGCCCGTAGACAATTCAAAATTGTTTGATACCTCCGCATTCAAACGAGGGTTTCCCGTTGTAATATTCAAAGGGTCTGAGAAGTTGGTATAAGGATTCAGATAAAATAAGCTAGGACGCTGAATGCGCTGGGTATAAGTACCCCGCAAATACCCACCTTTGCCCAATTTCCGATTCACGTTGAGGTATGGTATAAAGTTCTGATACGACAACCCCTGATAACTTTCCTTGATGGGTTGATACAACACGCCGCCAAACTCTGTGGCTTCGTATCTGCCGCCCAGTTTGAAAGCATATTTCTGGCTGGCGTTGTAAGTAAACTGAGAATATCCACCAAAAACATTTTGATAGTAATCGAACTGATTGTTGCGGTCATTGATCGAGGAATACACCGCATCCGCATAATTGAAACTATCGAAATGATAGTCGCTTTTCACCGACCTCAATGTCGTTTTAAGTCCAACTTCCCAAGTAAGCTTGGCATGCAAGGGCTCTGTATAATCTATTTGAGAGGTAATTTCATTGTTTTTGCCGATGTTCAAGCTCTTTTCTTTCCGCGTTTCTGCACCCAATTGATTGTAACGTAAAAACGAATAATCCGTATTGTCTTGACTTCCGCTGTATTGCAAAGAAATACCCAATTCCCTACCCACCTTTTTAAAACTCTTACGGTAATCGACGTTGGCATCTAAACCCAAGGTATAGGTAAAATTGTCGGTGGCCTGCTTCCACAAAAAATCCAAGGGCTGATGATCAAACCCTGTAGCTGTGCTCACCTCATTGTCGGAGTTTCTCATCCTTGTACTAAAAGTCGTACTCACCGAAAGTGCACTCGTCTTGCTCAACTGAAAATCAGAACTCAAGGTCAACCGGGGTCCACCACCCCAGTTTTTCACATCATTTTCTTGCCTCAAGGCGTAACCCACACCATTGATTGTGTTGGTTCTATTGGTCCATCCGCCACCCCATGAGCGCCAAAAATGCCCACCCAATCGCACCGTGAAATTGGTTGTCCCGTTTTGAATGGAAACATCACTGCTTAGGTTCGCACTTCGCGTACCCAAACCGCTCGAAACATTGCCGGTTTTCCCTTTCAACTTCACTTGCTTTAATATGATATTGATGATCCCCGCCGTGCCTTCCGCATCGTATTTTGCACTGGGGTTGGTAATCACCTCAATTTTATCAATGCCATCGGCGGGCAATGAACGCAACGCATCAGACACACTGCCTGCCATCATGCC
>JBJTNN010000189.1:0-20836 GCA_046074125.1 Bacteroidota bacterium | reverse complement strand
CCAATCGCCCATGCTCAAACTGCCCTCGAAGGTTATGCCATCGCCCGCACGGAACGAGGCCTGCAATTCTGCTCCCATGTGCCTAGCCCCCAAACCATTGATGTTGAAACTGTAGTTGTTGCCGTCTAAGTCGGTGAACGTAGACAAAAAATCTACTGGCTTGTTCATCCACAACGTGTAATACGCATTGAAATTCAAAGCCAAACGCTTCGATTTATAACCCGATCCGCCCTCAACCGCCATCACGCGCTCGTTGCGAATGTCGCGAACCTGTACGTTCCTGTTGTCAAATACATTGCTAAATCGGGTAGGACGGTTCAAATAACCCACGTTGCCAAACACGTTCATTTTGCGACTGATGTTGTGATTCAACCCCGTCTTAAACGTGAAACCCTTGCGCTGAATCCAAGCCGTTTTTTGTCCGTATTGACTGTCCAAATTCAACTTGAAATAATCGATGCGCTGCAACCAAGTATTCGAAACACTGGCATTCACAAATGCTGTGGTCCTATTTTTACTGTATTCTAACTCCCCAAACATCCCTGCCCAACGCACCAATCCATCATTGTTGTATCCAAAAACATCGCCCGCGCGATACATGTGCTTGGCATCGAAAGCCGGATTCTTTTCAGACTGACTGGGAATGAAATAATCGCCGCCCAACAGGTTGTAGCCCTCGCGGTAATGCCTGCCACGGTAAGTGCGCAAATCGATGCCGCCGGTGAGCGACCAACGGTTATTGAGCTTGTGTTGGGTGGTGTTCAACAAACCATACCAATTGTGATTGTTCACGGCGCGCTGCAAAATCCCAGCAGATTTATTTTCTGTCAACGAATATTTGGGATCAACCGGTGTGGTGAAATCACTGCCCGATGAATTCAGAAAATAAATGCCCTGAAAATCGTACTGACCGTAATTCTGAGGCAGTTGAGGAATTTTTAACGTGCTGTTAGAACTCACGCCGCCACCCCGACCGTATGAGGCGTAGGCCGTTGTGGTTACCAGCGTTTTCTTAGAAACCGCCCAGTCATGCTTCACGTAAAACTGGGGTTTGTGGAACATATTCTCCCGCTCATTCAAAGCATATCTACGCGCCCAAACAGTGTCCGTTTTGTCCGCACTTACCTTGGCCTCGTTCAAATATCCCCAGTGCTGATTGTAGCGGTTTCCCTGATTATAAGCCATCCGCGGAAGTACCGTATCTATGCCCAACTCCTGAGCCATTGCCCGATCATACATCGAAAGTCGGGCCCGAAAACTCCGCTGACCATGACTCTGTGGCGCTCCAACACCCACAAAACTCAGGGTATGCGAACCATGCGATTTGGTCTTCCATTGCTTCTCCACCTTCCCAAAATACGAGTACATGTCATCATAAAGATAGTCCACATACCCCGCACTCTGTCGTTTGGTTACGCTCAACAGAACGCCCCAACCACCCTTCAATCGACCACTGCAATAATTCATCGAAAATTGCTCATACTTGCTATCACCCATCTCCACGTTGGCCTCCAAACGAGACTGCTGAGAAATGCCCTTGGTGATAATGTTCATGGTGCCACCCACCGCCGGGTTGGCGATGCGTGAAGAACCCAATCCCCGCTGTACTTGGGTAAGAGCCGTTATATTCCCCAATCCAAACCAATTGCTCCAATAAACCTGGCCATTCTCCATGTCGTTCACGGGAATTCCGTCCACCATCACCGCAATGTTGCGCTGACTGAATCCGCGAATGCTGATGCGGGCATCGCCAGCCCCTCCACCCTGTGAAGTTGCATATACCCCAGGCGTTTGGTTCAAAAGCAACGGCAAATCCGCACTGCCCAATCGCTCCGAAATGTCTTTTCCTGTAAAATTGGAATAAGCCACCGGTGTTTTGCGGTCCTTGGCAACACTCGCCGTAATTTGAACCGCCTGCATCGCTGCACTCTGGTTGTCGAGCCGAAAATTAACATCCGTAATCAAATTGCGATCGGCCTGAACAAAAACCGTGTCGCCATCGAAACCCTCCAACTGAGCCACCAACATGTATTCACCCATGGGTAAAACCAAGGTGTAATTGCCATCTTTTCCTGAAAGGGCCGACTGATTTCGGGTTGTTACCTTCGCGCCTTCGAGCAATTCACCACTGATCGCATCAACTACCCTACCCTTGATCGTCACCTGGGCCAATGCCGTCATTGACAACATCAAACCCCATCCCAACAGGATAAACTTACGCATTATTTGATCAATTTGGCCGTAGCCTTGGCACCGTTAACACCCACAAATTCCAAGGTATAAACACCCGCTGGCAAATGAGATACATGCAAGGAATACTGCGACATGTCATCCATGCCCACATGGTCGTTATCAACAGCGATCAACTGCCCAGCCGCATTCAAGCAGACCAACTTTGACAGTTCAAACGGCAAGAAAACCATGGCCGATGTTACGGCGGGGTTGGGGTATACTGACACCTGAGAAATCACTGGAGCCTTCACCGCCGCCGATGGATTCTGTGCACACAAACAAGTGTGAAAACCCAAAGAATCGAACATGTCGCGGGGATTCAAAACCCACTCCAATTTGGGGTTGAATTCCAAGGGGTTCTTGGCAACACCCGTCATCACACTGTCTTTGCGAATCAACGTTTTGTCTAAAGTGTACCAGGTACCTGTGCCAGTGTAGGGGGCTTTGTCGCTCCAAGCCGGACTTGGACGTTCGCCGATTTTTCCAAAAATATCAACGGGCACCCATTTTCCAGTGGCATCATTGAATTTATCCAACGACATCGCATCGTCACCATTGAAACTCATGCTAAAACTGGTGTTGTAATCTTTGCTTAAAAACAAATCCGCCTTCAATCTCAACGATAGAACCACCGGGGTATCTTGTCCAATTTTGGTTGTATCAGTACGATCCAAAACCAAGACTGCCACATCCTTTGGTTGCAATGTTCCCGAGAGCACATCAGACATTTGAGCTGTCCAAGCCGCGGAGCCATTCTGCCAGCGTGTTACTCGGTATTTACTCAGGTCGACGGCGCTGCTGCTGGGGTTATAAATTTCCAAGGCTTTGTTGTTGCGCGAACCCTCTACATATTCTGAAATGAATAGTTCGTTACACTGCGCTTTTACTTGGAATGCACTCATTAGAGCGATGCAAAAAATGCCAATCGTTTTTTTCATAGTGCAAAAATCACAAAAAAGAGCCAAAAACAGTTGTTTTTAGCAATAAATTAACCACAAATTCGCCAGTGAATCTGCAATTTTGTGGTCGATATGTTGAGAAGCCCCCAACCATCCAATACCTTTTTACCAAATCATCGTTCAATCACGGCTTGGATTTGCGGTATCTCGTTGATTTTCAGCGCCTGCTTTTCAACGCACAAGACCGCCCAATCTTCTCCCAACTTCCGGGCAGTGCCCAACCTTGCCGTCTATGATTCTGTGCCCGATGACTCCTTGAGTATCGCCCTCATCCGCCCTTATAAAACCCAAATGGAAGATCAAATGTCGGCCTACATCGCCACCATCGACTCTCCATTTTCCAACGCCTTTTTCGTGGGCAATTTGGGTCGATTGGCCGCCGACTACATGCTGCTCAGCGCCAACACAATCAGCCAACAGCAATTCGGGATCCCCTGTCATTTCGCCATCAGCAACAACGGCGGATTTCGCACCGGTTTGTATCCGGGCCCTGTTACCCTGAAGCAGTTGTTTGAAGTGATGCCGTTCGACAATGAACTGGTGCTGTTGCAATTGCCCGGAATGTATGTAGACAGTTTGTTTCAATACATTGCACAACTTCAAGGAACCCCCGCCGCAGGATTTCTGCTGACCTACAACAAAGGGACAACCCGAAAAGACAATCGATATGCCTCGGTTAAAATCAATGCCCGACCCATCCTCACCATGAACGACTTACTGAATCCCATTTATACCCAACCCCTCGATACCCGTCGCGATTACCTGATCGCCGTTAACTCCTACATGGTTGTGGGCGGTGATGGATTTACCATGCTCAAGCACGCCAAAAAAATCCATTACACGGGCATCAACCTCAGAAATGTGTTCGCCGATCAACTCAAGGCCGAATACGAGGCCAACAAATTCATTGATCCACGCAAACAAATCCGCATCTACCATGAGCCTCAATAGAAAACGGTTTTTGCAGCAGATGGCCGTTTTGGCCGCCGGAGCCACGTTGCCCACAGCATTGATTGGCAAAGGATTATCCATAGCCCAGCAATCACAGCAGCAAAAATCACGGGAACACTTCGAACTTCTCGTGTTGCACACCAACGATCTGCACTCCCGCATTGAGCCTTTTCCGGCCAATCACCCCCTGGCCGGAAAAGGCGGCATCGCCAACCTGGCCACCCTCATTCAACAACACCGCAGCCACCATCCCCACGTGCTGCTGCTCGATTGTGGTGATGTGTTTCAAGGAACTCCCTATTTCAACTTATTTGGAGGACAACTTGAATACCAATGGATGCAAAACATGGGCTATCACGCCACCACCATGGGCAACCACGATTTCGACAATGGCATCGATCACCTGACCAACATGCTGGAAAAAAATCCCGGCATCCCCATGGTCAATTGCAATTACGAACTCTCGAAAACCCGCCTCAAAGAATTCGTAAAACCCTATAAAATTGTGGACATCGGCGGAAAAACCATCGGAATTACCGGCGTAGGCATCAGCCCCGAAAACCTCATCCTCGACCGCATGATTCCCGGATTGGTCTACCAAGACCCTGTCACCGCCCTCCAAAAAACCGTAGATTACCTCCGCAATCAAGCCCACTGCGATGCCGTTTTCGTTGTTTCTCATTTGGGGTATTCTTACGATACAGATAAAATCGACGACCTCAAACTTGCCGCAAAAACCCACGGAATTACTGCCATCGTAGGCGGACATACCCATACCTTTTTGGAAAAAGCCACCGAAGTGACCAACGCCAAAGGACAAACAGTTTTGGTAAATCAAGCAGGTTGGGGTGGATTGATGCTCGGACAACTCCGGTTTAGCCTTTAATTTGCAGTGTGAGTTTAGCAGAAGAAGAAATCCTCGACGAAGGATTGTACGAACACTACGCGTTTACCGCTGATCCAGGTCAAGAGCAAATGCGCGTCGACAAATGGTTGATGCATAAAATTGCCAATGCCAGTCGGTCCAAAATACAAGCAGGCATCGAGTCTGGCGCAGTGGTCGTCAACGACAAACCCACAAAAAGCAACTACAAAATCAAACCGAACGATCACGTTCGTGTGCTGCTGCCCACCGCCCCAAGAGATACCGAAGTTTACCCCGAAAACATCCCCCTCAACATCATCTACGAAGACGATGACCTACTCGTGGTCAATAAAGTTGCCGGCATGGTGGTGCATCCCGGACACAATAACTACTCCGGCACCCTGGTCAATGCACTCGTGTATCACTTCGGACAATTGCCCACCAAAGACCAATACCACAGACCGGGGTTGGTGCATCGCATCGATAAAGACACCTCAGGGTTATTGGTGATTGGCAAAACCGACTTCGCCCTGTCACATTTGGGAAAACAATTTTTCGAACACAGCATCCACCGCCGCTATTGGGCCCTGGTCTGGGGCGAACCCAAACCCAAAGATGGCACCATACGCAGCTACCTCAACCGAGATCCGGCCGATCGTAGACGTTCAAAATGTTTCGACAGCGAGGAAGAAGGAAAATTGGCCATTAGCCATTACACCACATTGGAGAATTTTTATTTCGCGTCGTTGGTGCAGTGTGAGCTGGAAACGGGACGAACCCACCAAATTCGCGCACACTTTTCAAGCATCAAACACCCTCTTTTTTCCGATGAATTGTACGGTGGCTCTGAAATAAGAAAAGGTTCCGCCCTGCCAAAATTCAAACCCTTCATCGAAAATTGTTTCGATATCATGCCAAGGCAAGCCCTCCACGCCAAAGAATTGGGCTTTGTTCACCCCACAACAGGCGAAAACATGTTCTTCAGCAGCGAACTGCCCGAAGACTTCAGTACCGTCCTCAATAAAATTAGAAAATACACCCAAGCCGCCCCTGCATTGGAGTCCGACGACGAATGAATTATTCGTATTTCAGGGTGATTTCCGCGCTGCGGGGTACAGACTGACACGTTAGTACGTATCCTTCGGCGATTTCCGCATCACTTAATCCTTCACGCTCAAGCATGTGCATCTTACCCGCCAATACTTTGGCGCGACAAGTAGTACAAACACCCACCGTACAGCTGTATGGTGGATCAATGCCTTGCTTCATGGCCGCGTTCAAAATGGTGGTATTTTGGTCACAGGTAACGGTATGCGTTTTACCGTAAACAGTTAAAGTTACTTGGGCTACACCGTTAAAATCGGTGCTCTGAGCCGGTTTCTCGTCGGCTGCACTCTTGCTCGTGGGTGCTGCAAAATACTCTGTATTCACCCGTTCATTGGCGATACCCAATCCACGCAAACCCTCTTTGATTACTTCCATCATCGGGCCTGGACCGCAGATATAATATTGATATTGGTCAAAAGAACCACCAATTTTCGACTTTACAATTGATTGCACTTTGTCTACATTCAACATACCCTTCAATCCAAAATAGGTCAACGGCGCTGTATCGTAGTTGTGATGTACCTTGAAACGACCATTGCTGGCTTTTTCCATGTCGGCCAACACCTGCTTGAAAATCACTGAATCTGGATTTCTATTGGCATATACCAAGGTTACTTTGCTGTTGGGTTCATCGGCCAAAACGGCTTTAGCAATACCCAACACCGGAGTAATTCCACTTCCACCACCGAACAAAACATAGTGCGCAGCACGCGATGCATCAGGCACCACGGTGAATTTTCCCATGGGTGGCATCACAGACATTACGTCGCCTTCTTTGATTTCGGCGTTGAGGTAATTACTCATTTTGCCGCCATCAACACGCTTAACCGTCACCGCAGGCATGGCATCCACACCCGCATAAGTGCACAATGAATATGAGCGACGAACTTTTTCACCCGCCAATTCTACCTCAAACGTGAGATACTGTCCAGCCGAATAAGCAAAAGTATCTTTCAGATTGTCAGGGATTTCAAAATACAAGGTAGTGGCGTCCGCGGTTTCACGAACCAATTTTTTTACGGTTAAGGGAAAAAATCCTTCTGTCATATTGAGTGCAAATTTAACGCTGTTGCTCCGAGAAGAACACAATAAATCACAATTGGTTCAGCAATTCGAGGAAAATCACATCAAACGCTGATACGCGCGCCACCAGCGATCGGGCATCTCATCGGCACAAACCTGCTCGTAGTCGTTGTATGAACACCCAATAAAAAAGGTTCGCTTGTCGTAAGGGTGGGGAATTTCCATCCACCAGCGGTTGCTTTTGCGGCTCTTGTAAAACACAATTTCATGACCCGTTGAACTCAATCGATTTCTGTAGATCAAAAATTCAGTAGAGTCATGGGTAGGGTGATCATGATATCGGCTGGTAAATCCATCTAGAAAATACCAAACCATTTGCGCCAACAAATCCGTGGAAGCATCGTCTTGAAACTCTGGTTTTAAACCATAAAAAAAGGCCGAGGACAATTGATTGGAAATACCGGCATACCGGGCGATGCGCGCCGCCTCCTCCGCATACAATCCATTGGGCGATCCCAGCTGGGTGGATGGAGCATCGCATTTTCTGATGGCGTTCAAATCGAATTGCAACAAGTGCGCACTTCGCAATATGGGTTCCGTTTCCTCAATGGCATCCCGAACCTCTCCCAAACGATGATTTTCGAAATACATTTTCTCCAACAAGGCCGCAGTGCTTTCTGATATATAGTAAGCCTGGGTTCCCAAAAAATCTATGTTGAACAAATTCGATGGCTTCTCAACCAAAATAGAACGCAATGGAGTGCCTTCCTCCATATCAATTCCGGGAGTAACCTGCACAATTTCCACAGGTGTGTCGTGCTGACGGTAGGCCTTGTAATGTCCGTAGGTTAAACTTTCACTACCCCCCACAACCACCACGTGAATGCCCATGCCCAACAATTCACCCATCGCCTCGCTCAAAGCAAATTGACGCTGTTTTTCGTCTTCCATCTCCACCAAATTGCCCAAGTCAGCAATGACAACATCTCCAAAACGCCATTGTAACCGATAAAACGATTGTCGAAACGCATCCGCACCCGCGCCTGAACCAATCAGCGCCAGTTTGGTTTTTTTGAGTTTTGGAAACGACTTGCCATGCACCAACAACTTGCCACCAACCGTTTCTTTACGGTCGCGGTGCGGGGCCCAAACCGACTCATCAATGGGGGTAAAAAATGCGTCCAACATGCCTCACGAAAATCACCCAACCATCGCCCAATGACAAATCAATGAATCCACATGACTACAATAGTGGAATTCATCCACCGCTCCCGCGGAAGTTTGGTGTGATCCTTTAAGGTGTCAACGATGTTTCTACCCAATCGTAGGAACCCAAAGCACCCACCGCATCGTTGCTCCAGTTTGAATACAACAATACCGGCTCAGCAAAAGGATTGTCGGAAACCTGCAAATCGCGCAGGTACCGTTCTTTGTATCCAACATCCATTACCCAAAAAGTGCCCGTACACTCACGCAAGATCAACGGATCTGTGGGCGTTCCACCCCCGGGTCCCATGTCCATGAATATCCGATCATTGAAAAAATAACGCAAGGTATCGGCCGTTTTTCCCTCGGCAATGCCCTCGTTGCTGAAGTACAAAGTAGAGCCATAAAAATCACCCAACCCGTCTTCCATGACAAGGTCAAATTTGGGGGCATAAAAATACCCACTGCGGGTTGTCCCAGACTTCAACTCTACCCCAACATTCACACTCTGACCGCCCCAATTGTTGGCCTCCAATTTTCCAATGCGATGTTGACCGATGGCCAAATCCGTTTCCTTCAAGGCCGGTGGTACCGTGGTTTTTGCAAAAAATACAGATCCATCTTTTAGTATAACATCTACCCGGTATTCATGCTCGTTCACAATGGGCAAAGCAAAGGCCCGAATGCGATACAACATGATGGAAGAGTCAAAGGGCAATTGTACCGATTTCCCAACCGTTAAATCCGTAATGGTCACTTTGGCATCTCCTACACGGGGAATCTCGTAATCCTGAGGACCAAAATAGGGCTTGGTGTAACCCAACTCCACCGTGATGTTTTGGTCTTTGGGCGACAAATAACAAGTGATTGCCGTGCGTTTGTTGTAAGTGGGTAAATCCACTGTGGCATCCTGGTCATAGCAACCCGTTGCCGCAACAGCCAAAAACAAAACACCGATCCAACGAAATATATAATTTTTCATGACTGTGCTTAACGAAATTTATAGGTCCAACTCAAAGACGGAATCATGGGGAACAACGTAGCCTTTTTCAAGGTCCGTACTGTACCCGCATCGTTCAACTGTCCATAATAAAAGAAGGGATTATACTGGTTGTAGGCATTATAAAAACTCAACTCCCACGTTTGTATACCCCGTTTCTTTTCCTTTTTAAATTGCAGTCCCACATCCAAACGATGGTAGGCCTCCATCCTGAAACTGTTGCGCTTGCCGTAATCAATCAACTCGTTGTTGAAAAATCCACTCGCCGCATCCCAAACCTCTGGAAAAGAACCCATGTAATGACCCGACCCCCTCAAATACCCTTGGGGCATGGTAATGGCATTGCCCGTTCCGTATACCCATGTAGCCGATGCGGTAAACAATTTACTCAATCGGTAAATACACACAATAGAAGCATCATGCCTGCGATCATACTTTGCATAGTACTTCATGCCCTGATTCACTTCATCAAACTGCAACTGGGTCCAACTCAATGTATATCCAATCCAACCGCTCAATTTTCCGACCTGTTTTTGCAAAAACACCTCCGCCCCATAACTCCAGCCCAGACCACTGGTAACCTGACTCTCCCATGCCTTATCATTCGTAGAAACATTGGGATTAAAGAAGTCATCGCCCAACAAAAAAGAAGCCCCCTCTTTGTATGTAATTACATTGGTCATGGTTTTGTAATACCCTTCCACACTCAACGAAAATCCTTTGTTGAAATCCTTGGCGATGCCCGTGGCCAACTGCTGACTTTGCATGGGTTTCACATTGGCCGTCGCTGGAACCCATAAATCTGTTGGTAAACCAATACCGGTGCTGCTCAACAAATGGATGTATTGATTCATCAAGGCATAACTGGCCTTTAACGCCAAATCTTTGCGAATGTTGTAGGCCATACTTAAACGCGGCTCAGGGTTGATTACCTGTTTGTTTTCAACCACGTAATGACTAACACGCAAACCCGGATAGAAGTTCCAAGCCCCTTCACGCCATTGGTCCTCCACGTACACCCCACTTTCATACGTATTGATGACTTTAATTTTGCGGTTAAAATTGAAGTTTGACCCCACCTTCAACACGATGGCGCTGGGACTGAATTGGTGATTGATCGTTGAAAATCCCGCCCGAATCATGTGCTTGGGGTTGGGTCGGAAATCTACGTCATATTTCAACCCATAATCGTTGATGGTGCTGGAATAACCCAACTCAAACTGACTGCTGTCGTTCTCTTTCTGAAGGATGTTGATGCTCAAATCGTAATGACTGTATATCAACGCAGCATTGGCAAACGTCTTGGGATTGTATTGATGATTCCACCGACCTGTGAGCGTTTTATTCCCCCATCCAAAATTGGTTTTGAATTGCGATTTGGCTTGTTTGTCGTTCAGGTAAAATTTATCCCGTCCGAAATACCCCGACACATACAATTTGTCTTTGTTCGATAAAATGTAGTTGGCCTTGGCATTCATGTCGTAAAAGTAATAACCCGCATTGGCACCATTTGTACTTGCCATGATCAAAGGCTGAACCAACGCATCCAAATACGTTCGACGCCCGGATACCATGAAAGAACTTTTCCCTTTTACGATTGGGCCTTCAAAAACAGCCCGTGAACTAATCACACCCACACCCACTTCGCCCGCGAATTTTTTGTAATTGCCCTCTTTCATGTTCATGTCGATCACACTCGACAGCCTTCCGCCATAGCGCGAAGGAAATCCCCCTTTCACCAACTCCACACTCCGCAACGCATCGCCATTGAAAAGAGAAAAGAACCCAAACAAATGACTCGCATTGTAAACAATGGCCTCGTCTAAAACTATCAAATTCTGGTCTGGACCGCCACCACGCACGTAGATTCCCGACTGTCCTTCACCCCCCTTTTGCACCCCAGGCATAAGCTGAATCACTTTCAGCACATCTTTTTCACCCAACAAAGCTGGAATCTCTTTGATTTGCTGCACAGGAATATCAATTCTACTCATATCTGCCCGATCGGCAATGGTGGTTTTCTTTGCTTTGATTTCAACCGCCCCCATCGATTCCACCACTTGAATGGCCAACAATTCGATGTTTACCGCGGTATCCGCTTTGGCTGTCCAATAAATGCTGTCAGCGTAAAAACCGGGAAACCGAAAATACACCCACTGAGCTTGTCCTTTTGGAATTGTGATGGAGTAAAACCCGTAACTATTGGAGAGGGTTCGGCTGACACTGGGTGCCGCAGCAACAACCACGTTACCCAACATTTCGCCACTGCTCTTTTCCCGCAAATAACCACTGATGCTGGCTTTGGGCGATGGCGTTTGTGCTTCAACCTCAACCGCACTTACCGCGAAAAGCGATAACGCCAAGAAAAAAGGTTTGCTTAACAATCGAACAATCATAAGATTGCAAACTTAGGCAACCACCGAGGAATTTCGGATGTTACAAAGTAACTGTTCGACGAACAAATCGGTTAAATGGCCACGGGAGCCTTGATACCCGGATGCGGATCATAGCCCTCCAAGGTGAAATCTTCGAAAGTGAAATCGAACAAGTTGGTCACCCCAGGATTCAACTTCATGGTGGGATAAGGTCGGGGTTCGCGCGATAATTGCAAATTCACCTGATCCATGTGATTGCTATAAATATGGGCATCGCCAAAGGTGTGTACAAAATCACCAGGCTGCAATCCACAGACTTGCGCCATCATCAGCGTCAATAGCGCATAACTGGCGATGTTAAACGGCACACCCAAAAACAAATCGGCACTTCGCTGATACAATTGACAACTCAATTTGCCGTTGGCCACGTAAAATTGAAACATGGTGTGGCAGGGCATCAAGGCCATTTGCTTAATCTCGCCCACGTTCCAAGCGTTCACCAAAATTCTACGACTGTCGGGACTGTTTTTGATCAAATGCAAAGCCTCCGAAATTTGGTCGATCACCAATCCATCCTTCGCTTCCCAAGAACGCCACTGTTTGCCATATACAGGACCCAAATTCCCAGCTTCATCCGCCCACTCATCCCAAATGCTCACGCCGTGCTCTTTCAAGTAAGCAATGTTCGTTTCCCCTTTCAAAAACCAAAGCAATTCATGTACGATGCTCTTCAAATGCACCTTTTTGGTCGTAATCAAGGGAAACCCTTTTTGTAAATCGAAGCGCAACTGTCCGCCAAAAACACTAATGGTTCCAGTACCTGTCCGGTCCGATTTGTGGTCGCCGTGCGCCAAAACGTGGCGTAAAAAATCTTCGTAAACAAATGCAGCGCTCATGGGTGATAGGGGGTTGAACAAAATTAATTGATTCAATGACACCCAACGGAAACCGCAGATAATATTCTCCAAAACATTTCAACAAATGGATATGTGCCAATGAAAATCTTCAAATAAGCGTTAATTTGACACTTACCATGGGCTGTGCCACCCAAAATCCCCAAAAAACTCCACAAGAATTGATAAAATCAGTGAGCAAAATACCTTGAAGAGGCAAAAAACATGTAAGTTTGCAAGTCAATACGATTATGGCAGAAGTTGTTAGATTACCCAAGATGAGCGACACCATGACAGAAGGTGTCATCGTTAAGTGGAACTACAAAGTAGGTGATACCGTAAAAAGCGGAGATATTTTGGCGGAGGTTGAAACCGACAAAGCCACGATGGACATGGAGGTTTACGCCAAAGGGACCATCTTGCACTTGGCTTTGAACGAAGGCGATGCAACCCCCGTGGATAGCATCATCGCTGTGGTGGGAAACCCCGGTGAAGATTTTCAATCGTTGATGGGATCAGCACCAGCTGCAGCAACAGCAACTCCAGTTGCAGAAGCCGCACCCGTGGCAACCCCAGCAGCACCCGCAGCACCTGCAGCTGCTGCACCTGCCGCACCCGCCCCTGTGGTGAACAACAACAGCGACGAACGCCTGAAAGCCAGTCCGCTAGCCAAAAAATTGGCCGAAGACAAGGGCATCGACATCACCCAAATTCAAGGCAGTGGCGAAAATGGCAGAATCGTAAAGAAAGACATCGAAACCTTCACCCCTTCCGCAACCAAAACAACTGCGGTTTCAGCAGCCCCTGCAGGTGCTGAAAGTTTCCATGAAGTGAATGTATCGCAGATGCGCAAAACCATCGCCGCTCGTTTGGGCGAAAGCAAATTCTCCGCGCCGCACTTCTACCTTACCCTGGAAATTAACATGGACAAAGCCACACAAGCCCGCGAACAAATGAACACCGTGAGCGATGTGAAAATCTCCATGAATGATATCGTGATCAAAGCCGCAGCCGCCGCTTTGCGCAAAAACCCAAACATCAACTCAAGCTGGCTGGGAACCAAAATTCGTTACAACCACCACATCCACATCGGTGTGGCCATGGCCGTTGAAGATGGTTTGCTCGTGCCTGTGGTGCGATTTGCCGACAACAAATCCTTGAGTCAAATCAGTGCTGAAGTAAAAGAATATGGCAAAAAAGCCAAAGAAAAGAAATTGCAGCCCCAAGACTGGACAGGCAATACCTTTACAATCAGCAATTTGGGCATGTTTGGCATCGATGAGTTTACCGCCATCATCAACCCCCCAGATGCTTGCATTTTGGCCGTTGGTACGGTGAAAGATACCGTGGGTGTTGTAAATGGCGAAATAAAACCCGTCAAAACGATGAAGGTTACCCTAAGCTGTGACCACCGCGTTGTTGATGGTGCCATGGGAGCCCAGTTCTTGAAAACACTCAAAGAATATCTAGAAGAGCCCTACCGATTATTGGTATAACAACAATCTAAGGGCTGCAAACGCAGCCCTTTTTTATGCAATGAAACTCAAGTTTAACCACATACAAGACCTCTCGGATGCCCGCTACGCCGCGGCAGCCATGGCAGAATGGATTGGATTCCGTGTGGGAGAAATCCCATTGGCCCAAGTGCAAGAAATCATTGGATGGTGCGCCGGACCCAAACTCACCCTCGAATTGCACGATGCCAACCTCAAAGACATGGCCATCAGCTGGTGCGATATTCTACCCGTAGACGCCATAGAATGCCCAGAGTCTGATCTTTCATTTTGGCAATCCACCCTCACAAACCCCACCTTTGAATGGATTACGGTAAACGGCGGTTCTGCCACGGTTCACAGCAACCCCACCATCACAATAACCACCGTGGACCCTTCAACTCAGTCCGCGCAAGACATCAAACAGATGAACCTTGAAGCCCTGTCGTTGAACTGCGAAAAAGAATCGGTTGTGGGCATGAAAAACTACGACCTTTGGAATGATCTACTCGAAACCCTAGAAATTTGGTAACCATGAAATACACCTTCCCTTTTGCCCTCCTTGCCTGCATCGCCATCGGCTTTGCCTCTTGCTCGAACAACCCCGAAGGGGCCTTCAACGACGCCGAAAAGCACACACAAGATTCCTTGGACAGCCTCAGCAATGAAGCCCTATTTGATGACTTGTACAAAGATTCTGGCAACCAAGACTCTGTCGTTGCCAAACCGGGCGACGTAACCACCGAATCGCTGCCAAAAACATCCCCAGAAAATACCCCCCTCCAATCTCAACACCCATGAAAATAGCCGTTGTCGGCGCCACCGGTTTGGTGGGCACCAAAATGCTCGAAGTTCTTGCCGAACGCAACTTTCCCATCACTGAACTCCTGCCTGCTGCCTCGGCAAAAAGCGTGGGTAAAACCCTTGAATTTCAAGGGAAAACCTACCCCATCGTGTCGCTGCAAGACGCCGTCGACGCCAAACCCCATATCGCCATTTTCAGCGCCGGTGGAAGCGTGAGCACCGAATGGGCACCCAAATTTGCCGCCAACAATACCTTCGTCATCGACAACTCAAGTGCTTGGCGCATGGACCCCTCAGTGCCCTTGGTGGTACCAGAAGTGAACCCCGAGGCCATCCAACCCCAGCACAGAATTATCGCCAACCCCAACTGTTCAACGATTCAAATGGTGGTCGCGCTCAAACCCCTACACGATGCCTACCAACTGCAACGAGTGGTGGTAAGCACCTACCAAAGTGTTACCGGCACAGGACAAAAAGGGGTGGCACAATTGCTCTCTGAACGCAACAACCAACCCGTTGAGGCCGTTTATCCTCACCCCATAGATTTGAATGCACTCCCCCATATCGATGTTTTCCTCGACAATGGATACACCAAAGAAGAATGGAAAATGATGGTTGAAACCCGCAAAATCATGGGCATTCCCGACCTCAATATTACCGCTACTACTGTGAGAATTCCCGCAATGGGCGGACATTCAGAAAGTGTGAACGCCTCCTTCATGCATCCCTTCGATTTGGAAGAAGTGAAATCGCAACTCAGTCAAGCACCCGGCCTCACCCTGCAAGACGATCCAAAAAATAACGTTTATCCCATGCCCATCACTTGCCACGACAAAGACGATGTATTTGTGGGTAGAATTCGGCGCGATGATAGCGCACCCAATACGTTAAACATGTGGGTGGTCTCCGACAACTTGCGCAAAGGTGCCGCCACCAATGCTGTTCAGATTGCCGAGTTGTTGTTGCAGAAAGATTGGACGAAGGAACAATTTGCCCGTTGAGTTGTTAGTCGTATCATGTTGGTCGACAATCACACGGACAATACAAACGAAACGCCGCAAGACAACAGGCCATTGGTGCTCAAAGACGCCCTATTTCAGGGTGAAGCACACAATGCCCCGTACGCCTTGAGTGTGAGCTCGCCCAAAATTGAGCCCATCGACAAGCGTATGCTGGTGGCCAACGCCCATGAAAGCATGCAGCACCAGGCCGAACAGCAGATTTCAATGCTGAAAAAACAAGCCGAATTGCTCATGAAACAGGCCAAAGCCATCGAAGAACGACTAGCACTGTCGCATGCCATTTACAAGGCCGACATCAATTTCGAACCCGTCATTCACGGCATTTACCACGTCTATCAAAAAGAGGATGGCTCCCAAGTGTTGAGCATGGTGGCACCTTACGAATGGGGCAAAAATGCACCCTACACCTTCCTCAACACCGTGCGCTTACTGGCCGATCGAACCTGGGAAATTTTGGCTTAGTCCCCCGGTTTTGCCCCTTGGATTAGCCCTGCTCTAAGCGCCACTGATCCACCGCCTTACGCACCGAACCCGCCGCAAGCAAACGCGTTTTCGCCTCCCCTTCCTCCAACCCTGTTTCATCCATCACCATCGCAGTGCCCCGGGCAATCAATTTGTGATTGGTCAGCTGCATATCAATCATTTTATTGTCTTTCACATGCCCCAACCGAATCATCACGCTGGTAGTAATCATGTTTAACACCATCTTGGTGGCGGTGCCAGCCTTCATGCGCGTGCTTCCTGTTACAAACTCAGGTCCCGTTTCCACTTCCACACAAACATCGCAAACGGCATGCATCTGACTGCCCTTGTTGCACACAACCCCGCCCGTAGCAATGCCCATTTCTTGACATTTTTTTAGCGCTCCGATGACGTAGGGCGTTCTTCCCGAAGCAGCAATTCCTATTACTACGTCTTTCACATTCACCCCGTAGGCCTCTAAATCACGAAATCCTTGTTGCTCGTCGTCCTCGGCAAATTCCACCGCTTTGCGGATGGCCCCATCGCCTCCGGCGATGATGCCTATGACCTTATCGAACGGAACACCATAGGTAGGCGGACACTCACTCGCGTCAACAATACCCAACCTTCCGCTGGTTCCCGCACCCATATAAAACAATCGACCGCCCTCGCGCAACCGAGAAAAAACCAACTCACACAACGCCGCTATGTGGCTCGCTTCGCTCGCCACCCGCTGGTGACATAAAGCATCCTCCTGGTTGATGCCCTGCACCAACGACAAAAAATCCAACCCCTCTAAATTTCTGTGATTTGAACTTGACTCCGTTTGCATTACGCAAAAGTATCCTTTTGATAGCGACTGCCCAAAAACGACAACCACTCCTTATACACCCCCTCTGCCATCACCCTGGGAAACTTCGCCTGTCCGCCCATCTTCCCACGGTAATCCATGAAATCCAAAAAGTCTGATTCCGGCAACCAAAACAACTCCATTCGCTTTAATACATGCTTCCGCTCCGTGGCATAATCATCATTTAACTCAATCAATGCCTCATCCAAAATGCGCTGCGATTCTACCACATCCGGCTTCTCAACCCCCGAAGGGTAAGCCAAAAACCATCGATGTCCCATCTCCCCGTTCTCATGCTTTAACCCACGTACCGTGAACTCTGGCACCGAAAAACCCAACGATTTCCCCAAAGCCAACGTAGCCCGGTTCATGTTGTCAACCGATAAATGCTCACCGCACAAACTCAAATACTGCTTGGTACGACCCACAATTTTGATCTCGCAAGCATCCACATCCGTAAACTGAATCACATCGCCAATCAAATATCGCCAAGCACCCGCACACGTTGTAATCAAAATGGCATAATCCACCCCTTCCTCCACCTCATCGATATCCAACGCCACCGCCCCCGACTTCACATCGCCCGTTTCGGTAAAATTGTCCAAATTGAACGGCACAAACTCAAAATAGATCTTGTTGCGGAATACCAATCCCATACCCGAACTGTTCAACTTGTTCTGGTTTGCAATAAAACCCTCACTCGCCAAATAGGTCTCAAAGTAATAAATCGGCCGGCCCAACATCGCGTCTATCTGGTCTTTGTAGGGCGTTAACGACACAGCACCCCAAGTGTACACACTCAAATGTGGCCAAATTTCATGGATGTTATTCAGTTGATACCGATCCAAAATCCGCTCAAACAACATCTTCACCCAAGCCGGTCCACCCGCGATCATCGAAATATCCCAGTTCGGCGCCTCATTCACCATGATCTCTAATTTGTGATGCCAATCCCGCTCTTTTTTAATTTCATCGGTGGGCTTGGAGAATCGGTCGATCCAAAACGGCAAATGCAACGTGGTAATCCCACTCAAATCGCCCGAGTATTTCTGTCCATCAAAATTCAAATCCGTGCTCCCACCCATCATCAAATAATGCTTGGTGAAAAAATCTTTCGGCACATCTGTTTTGGCAATGGCAAACAACAAACGACGACTCGCCCTGGCCATGGCTTTCAACTGGTCCTGCGTCACCGGAATATACTTGCTAGCACCCTGTGTTGTGCCCGAGCTCAAAGCGAAATATTTGGCACTCCCCGGCCAAGTAATGTTGTCCTCCCCACTGTATTCGCGCTGCCACCAATCGTGCATCGCCTCGTAATCGGTAATGGGCACCTGCTGTTTGAACTGGGCGATGGTGTCCTCGGAAATCAACAACGATTCAAACTGAAACTGCTTGCCGTACTCCGTGTTTCGGGCGTGAAACAACATTTTCTTCAAAGTGCGATCCTGCCATTTTTTTGCCCGCGCCCTTTTCAATGTAAACACATCCGTCACGTTCTTCGCACGCTCAAACAATGGTCCTAAAAAATTCTTGGGTGATGCCATAGGGATTTTTCCTGCCCCAATGATACAAAAATTACGCCACGCTTAGGGCACCTGCGAATAATTGCAGACCTTTGTCGGTAGAATGGCCGACGGATTAATGCATGAAATCAGAGACAAATGGCTCCAAGTGGTGGCCTTTGTGGAGGAAAATTTTGAGAAAAAACCCGACCTCAACGCCATCCTATTCCTCATCGGCGTGAGAGAACTCGGTGAACTGCGCGAAAAACCGTTCACCAAAGAAGAGAAAGTACACCTGATGCACATCGCCACCTGCAAAATCTTGAGCTATAGCGGGTATTACCAACACATCGGGTTCGACAAAAACGGTTGGCCAGCCTGGGAAAATGTAACCCCACTCCCAAATTTGGGCTACCTAGAACAAGAAAGTTTGATGCGACAGCATATCGTCGAATATTTTGAAACCGAAGAAATCATCCAATTCCAATAATCAATCGCAAATCGTAATATTGAAACCATGTTGAAAAAGACATTGAAGTTCCTCCCCGTTGCCATGATCATGGCAGGTGCCCTCGTACCCTACACGGCTTGTAATACCGAAAACAAATCCAACACCACCGATTCTGTAGCCCAAGTAGCCCAAACCCAAAGCGGGGAAGACTACAGCGATTCTACCGCGCCGGCCGATTGGACGCGCGTATCGGTAAAAACCACCGTGGGCGATATGGTCATTGCCCTCAACCCCGCACAAAAACAACACAGCGAAAATTTCATCAAATTGGTGAATCAAGGATTCTACAACGGCGTATTGTTCCACCGTGTCATCAAAGATTTCATGGTGCAAAGCGGCGACCCAAAATCCAAAGGGGCGGCCCCAAACACGCAACTCGGTGATGGCGGCCCTGGCTACACCGTACCCAGTGAAATAAAAAGCGAATACAGGCATTTTAGAGGCGCGCTCTCCGCTGCCCGTCAGAGCGACGATATCAACCCCATGAAAAACAGCTCCGGGTCACAATTCTTCATCGTCACCGGAACCCAAGTCTCTGAAGCCCAATACAAAATGGCCCTGGAAACCATCGCCTTCGACCTGTTTCGCAAAGATCCCGCCAACGCAGAAATTGTGAGGAACGGACAAATCATGAGTCAAAGCGGAAACATGGCCGGCCTGCGCGCCATCGAACTGCAAGTGAAAGAAAGAATGAACCCCATCATCGAAAAATTGTATGCCGATATCCCAGCCATCGACAAAAAAAGATACGCCACCTGGGGCGGTGCTCCCAACCTCGATGACAACTATACTGTGTTTGGAAAATTGGTGTCGGGCTACAACGTCCTCGCCACCATCGAAAACCAACCCACCAACATGCAAGACAGACCCACCCGCGACATCAGCATCATTGAGGCCAAGGTGTTGAAATAATTTGGAATTTCGGGGGATAAGTGCTATATTTGCAACACTTTTCCAATTAACCTTAGGAAGGGGACAAGCCAAAAGCAGTCCCCTTTTTTGTTGACTATGGCAAACGTAATACAGAAACTCACCGCCCTCGTAGAACAAGAAGCACCCGCTTTTGGACTGTTCTTGGTAGCCCAAACCACGGGTCCTGCCAAGTTGTTTCAGTTTTACATGGACAGCGAAGAACCGCTTTCAATGAAGACCCTGTCTGATTTTACCCGTCACATCTCCCAAAAGATTGATGAAGAAGATTCTGGGCTCAGCGAAGACGCATTTACGTTTGAAATATCTTCACCTGGGGCGGAAAGACCGCTGACCAACCGCAAGCAATACACCAAGCACGTGGGAAGGTCGTTCGATTTCATCCTAATTGAAGGCGCTCTCAGCGGCAAACTCACGGAAATCCGCGAAGACGATACCTTTGTCATCGAAGAAACCGTAAAAGAAAAAGGAAAAAAAGCGGTAGAGGTTACCCACGAAGTACCCTATGCCAACATTCAATCTGCAACCATCATAATCAGCTTCAAATAATATGAAAGTCAAGGCAAAAGATCTCGGCATCAACCTTGTGGAGAGTTTCTCCGAATTTAAGGAGTTCAAGAACATCGACCGCGCCACCATGATGCGCGT
>JBJTNN010000188.1:0-3540 GCA_046074125.1 Bacteroidota bacterium | reverse complement strand
GGTTATGAGCCCGACGAGCTACCACTGCTCCATCCCGCGATTTATTCGTAGCCCGTAGGGGAGTCGAACCCCTCTTTCCAGGATGAAAACCTGGCGTCCTAACCGATAGACGAACGGGCCATCTAAGGGGCTGCAAAGATAAAAAGGAAGTTTAACTTTCCAAATATTTTTTCAAATTTTATGAATCGTGTTTTGTGATCACACCGTCGCCCCAGAGTTCTTCCAGCTGATAGAAATTCCGTTTTTCCTCTGAGAAAATGTGCACCACTACATTGATGTAATCCAACAATACCCATTCTGCCTCGTCATTCCCTTCACGATGCGCGGGTTTCTCACCCATTGCTTTGCGGGCCTCCTCTTCAACACTGTCGGCCAGCGCGTCTACTTGTCGGGCAGATCCCCCGTGACATATCACAAAAAAATCTGCGAAAGCGCTGCTGGTTTTGCGCAAGTCCAACGATACAATGTTTATTCCTTTTTTTTCTTGTAATCCGTGTACAATCACGGCAACCAGTGCTTCTACACTTGAGGTCTGAATTTTTTTCGCCATCTAATCACTTACTTTGCTGCAAAGAACGCCAATTTGTTAGACATTCAGTTCATACAATCTGTGGGAGATGGCCATGTTTTTTTTACGCCTTCTTGCGATTCCACCCAGTTGGAAATCCAACGCTTCATTGAACACGGTGCCATGGGTTTGTCTGTTCATGAAACGCCAATTGCGTTGTTTACCCATTTTCAATCTCAGGGGGTAGGACAGCGGGGCAGTGAATGGTTGTCGGAGTCTGCCACGAATTTACTCATGACAGTGGCTTTTCCCCTGCAAAAAGACCGCGATTACGCCTTTGTGGAGATCAACAAAGGGCTGTCGGTTTCCATCGCCAAAACTTTCGAAGAAATAATTGAAGAAAAGGTTGAGATAAAATGGCCCAATGATATTATATATAATCATTTAAAATTGGGTGGAATATTGTTGGAAACCACGCAAATCAGACAAACCAAATACCTGTTGATGGGACTTGGGATCAATGTGAATCAGCGCAGTTTTCCGGACCACTTGTTGGCAACTTCTCTGTGGTTCGCAAACCAAAATCGCAGCCGAGGAGAAGCTGTGGACTGCCCAGTGAACGAGGGTTATCGCCTAGAAGACATAGCAAACGCTTTGTTCCAACGCCTTTTGGACGCATGGAAAAATCCCAATGACTTCGCGGCCCTGTATTTGGATCGCTTGTACCGAAAAGGAGAATGGGTGTCGCTAATGGAAGTAAAAACAGATCGCATTTTTCAGGCGAAAGTGGTGGAGGTGAATTCGGTTGGACAGTTGGTTGTACAACTTGAGACGGGAGAAACGGTGGATTTTCACCACGGCGATGTGCGCATGCTGTATCGAAGCAAGTCAAATAATTGACATAATCTTTCTAAAAAAGTAAACGAATGGCCCATTCATTGTGTCTATCGGTTACATTTGGTTTTGCTTATGGATCGTAAAGCATTTTTTCAACGCATTAAAACAACTACAACGGGTACCGGTTTTGTGGATGAGGGCGCAGTTGGCTTGTTAGATGGGGCTGGTAAGAAGTCGCTCAGCCGCAGAACAAACACTGGCACCAAAGCCTACACGGGTACTTTTGGCAAGGATGAATTGATGCATTTGTTACGTCGAACCCTTTTCGGCGTGAAACTCTCAGACTACAACCTGTACAAGGGAAAAACATTGGAACAGGTGGTTGATGCCTTGCTCAATGTATCGTCGACATTGCCGAATCCTCCGCTGAACAACTACGGAAATTTGGTGAATGACCCGAACGTTCCTTACGGTTCTACTTGGGTGAATGCGGCCTTAGATCCTGCTGTGGAACCCTATCGAAAGGGCAGTGTAAAATCTTGGTTTTGGGGACAAATGCTCACGCAAGCCCCAGATATTCAGGCGAAGATGGTGTTGTTTTGGCACAATCATTTTGCTTTGCAATTTTTGGAAATTCCTGATGCACGTGCGTGCTACGTCTATACCAAAGTGTTGTACACCCATGCCTTGGGCAATTTCAAGGATTTGACCCGTGCGGTTACGATTGATCCCGCCATGTTGTTTTATCTCAATGGCCGATTGAATACCAAAAAAGCGCCCGATGAGAATTATGCGCGCGAATTGCAGGAGCTGTTTACCTTGGGTAAAGGTCCGAACAGTAAATACAGCGAAGACGATGTTAAAGCGATGGCAAAAGTGCTTACTGGTTGGAGCATCAACCCGCTTACCAATCCGTTTAGCACGGCTTTCGTAAGTGTGAATCATGATTCTACCGACAAACAGTTTAGTGCGTTTTATGGAAATACGGTAATCAAGGGTCAGACCGGTATCAATGCGGGTAACACGGAATTGGATGATTTACTCACGATGATTTTCAAGGTGGATGAGGTGGCTTTGTTCATTTGTAGAAAATTGTACGAGTACTTTGTGTATTACGATATCGATGATTCGGTAGAGACCAATGTTATTGTGCCGTTGGCCAAGGTTTTCAGAGACAGTGGTTATAGCATCAAGGCGGTTTTGAAGACGTTGTTGATGAGTGAGCACTTTTTTGATTCGTGGAATCGTGCCTGTGTGATCAAAGACCCGCTCTCCCAGCAGGTGGGTTTTTGCAGGGAGATGGAATTGAAGTTCCCGAATGCAACCGATTATTTTTTGTTGTACCAGATGTACAACATGGGACTCAGTTTTGGTCAATTAACTCAGTTGAATTTGGGTGATCCGCCAAACGTGGCCGGTTGGCCGGCATGGTATCAAAAGCCATTGTTTCATCGCAGTTGGATAAACAGCGATACACTGCCCAAGCGAAATCAGTTCACAGATTATTTATTGTTTATCGGCCATAAGGTTGGCACGTTTACCCTGTTGGTAGATCCTTGGGTATTTGTAAAGCAACTTAGCAATCCAGGAAAAGCCGATGATTTGATTGCAGAGTGCGTGTCGCACCTTCTTCCTATGTCGATCAATGCCACCCAAACCGCAAGCCTCAAAGAGGTTTTGTTGCCAGGCGGAATACCTGATTACAATTGGAGCGATGAATATCGCGCGGCCACGGATCCTTCAGACCCAAATTATGCTACAGCGTTATCTACTGCCTCGGTGAAATTGCGGTATTTGTTAAAATCAATCATGAATCTCTCAGAATATCAATTGTCATAAACCATGAAACGCAGATCCTTTTTTAAAGCCAGTGCAGCCGCTGGAACCGTTTTGCCCTTGACATTGAATGGCATGGGAGTGAAAACGTTTGAAGATTCGCCTTTGCTGCGTTCTTTGGGAAGAAGAAGTGCCGATGGCAAAGTCTTGGTCATCATCAATTTATCGGGCGGAAATGATGGATTAAATACCCTTATCCCAATCGATCAATACAGTAATTTGAGCAAAGCGCGGAACAATATCTTAATCCCTCAAGACAAAGTGTTGCCATTTTGGGATAAGCCTGCCGCTGGGTTGCACCCCAAACTCAGTGGATTGCGCGACCTATACAATGGTGGTATGTTGAGTGCCATACAAGC
>JBJTNN010000187.1:0-9156 GCA_046074125.1 Bacteroidota bacterium | reverse complement strand
TGCGCGGCAAGGATTGGAGCAACACGCAAATCGGGTTCATCGCCATCAATCCCCAGGGCGATATCGGGGCGTATGCATTGCGTCCGGGCTTTACCTATGCCGTAAAAACAGGCGATGTGGCCGAAGTACGCAAGGCGAGTTATTTGTTGGATTGATCATTCTCATCTCAATCACTATTACATCCCTACCCAAAACGGGGCCACCTGATTCTGTTGCGAAAAACGCAAAACTTCTCCATTGACAATCCCCAATTTGCATGGTATTTTTGTGTAAATCAAGATTATGGGATTGGTTCATGCGGTAGTTAAGGTTTCAAATCCACGTAGGCCGGAGTTATCGGTCGACATGAAATGCTTGGTAGATTCTGGATCAACCCACATGTGTATTCCCGAATCCATGGCGATCTTTTTGGATTTAGAAGTCGCCGAAATGAAAGATGTGGAATTGGCCGATGGTAGTTTCAAGCAATACCCTTACGTAGGTCCTATCCGGGTGGACTGGGGTGGTAGAACTAGTTTTGCAGGTGCTTTGGTGATGGGAAAAGAACCCTTACTGGGGGCTATCCCCATGGAAGACATGGATGTTTTGGTTCATCCCAAAATGCAAAAGTTGATATTCAATCCCAATACCTACAAGCCGTTTTCGTAGAAGTATTTATCGCGGAGCGCCAACCCAAAGGCATTCCTCCAGCACCGGATAACCCTCATAAAAGTGTTTACCCTCTGGTATTAGGTCCAGCAGCCGCTGCGCGGCTGCTGGCTGACGCAAACGAACCGAATAATAACTCACCCGGTCCATCTTCTTCTCGTATTTACGCTTGCCCGCAAAAGAAATCGAAATCACCCGGGTCGTTGATAATCCATCGGCCTGAATTTGCCAGTTCCCCGGCAATTTGACCTCTAACGCCTTCTCAAACAACAGCCACCCCAATGAATCATAGGCCGCAATCTCTAACGGCACCTTGCCATTATCGACCAACCGAGAATTTAATTGTATAAAAAACTGATCCTTCACGCCCCACCATCCACTCGGAATCAACTTCATCACCACCGGCAACATCGCCTCGGCCACCTTTCCTTGCGAGGATTTCAACATGCTCCACCCAGATTCGGTATTCGCAACACTCCAAGTCGTTCCGTTCCATATATCATTGTACTGCCAATACAACGACCCCATACAATACGGCGATGCCATCCGGTGACTTATCATCGCCCTATATAAAAACTCACCCTGCACCACCGCCGCGGAATCCGCAAAATCCATCTTCTCAACCGATTCAATACCCCGATGCGGCCAAGATTTGGGATACTCCGTTTCCACATATTTGCGCAATAACTTGGGCCCCTTGTAACTCAACAGTGTTGATTCCCAAGGCGAAACATCACCTTGCCAATCCCATTCCGCAGGACTCGGTAATCCATACTCGCTGCAAAACGGCATCCGCGCCGAATCCAAATGCGCAAACCCACGCTCCCCATGCCAAACACCCCAATCGTGGTTATCGCCCCGTTTCATCTGCTGCAAATTGCCCCAATTGCCAATCGGACTGCTTCGGGTGTAAGGCACACTGCCCGACCATACCCCCAACGCCTCCGGAATGATCGTATCAAACAGCGTCAAATACGCCTGCCACATCCTGGCGCTATCCAGCCCGTGGATGTTGTACTTCTGTTGCCAGCCCCAATTGTGCCACGCCACTTCGATCTCATTGTTGCCACACCACAAAGCCAAACTCGGGTGATTGTTCAACCGCATTGCCTGCGCCAAGACCTCCGTCTCCACCGCTTCAAGAAAATTGGCGGCATCGGGGTACATCGTTCCATTGAACATCAAATCCTGCCAAACCATGATTCCCAAGGCATCGCATCGATCGTAAAACGCCTCACTCGGATAAGCCCCACCGCCCCAAATTCTTACCATGTTGTAGCCCTGGGCACGCAGGATGTCTAACTGACCCAAATCGCCAGGATCACCCAAAAACAGTCGCTCCGGATACACACTTGCACTGTCGCCAAACTGCCTCGCCCAAATCAAATTTGCACCCATCGCAAATACAGAAACCCCATTGACGGAAAACGCAAATCGTCCGCCAGTAGTATCCAACCTCACCGACCTTATACCCCAATTTCGTTCAATGCTATGAATCTGATTGCGGCCATTTTTGTCCGACTGATGCGCTGAAATCTCTATGTGATACAGCGCCGGATGCGAATCCTGATTCAATTGTTGATACAGCCCATTCGGATACCAATGCTTTGGATTTTTCACCCGAAACGCAAACTTGCGATACCTGGCTTCCACTCCAAATTCATTCGCCGAAACAATGACCT
Organism: Bacteroidota bacterium; assembly: GCA_046074125.1. Lineage (GTDB taxonomy): Bacteria > Bacteroidota > Bacteroidia > NS11-12g > UBA955 > UBA955. Next base: position 6,826 of record JBJTNN010000187.1, on the reverse strand, counting down.
TGTCCTCTTCCTTATCGCCCAATCGCACAACATCCCATTCAATATCGTCATACATGTCGGGCAAATTCCCCGATGTCACACGCACAAAATCGGGCCGACCTCTCATCGTATCGCACAAATAATACAACTCGGCATATCCGTACACATATTCCACCGGCTTACCTGATTCAACCCCCATCCACGAGGAGTCTTCGGTAATGTTCAGCGTTTGCAAGTGGTTGTCGCTCCATCCATGCACAAAAACGCCCTCGCCCAAACCCACCAATACCCTGCGGGGCGCAATATCCCAACCATACTGCACGATGGGCTTACGCAAGAACGGACTCGCCTTGGCCGCAGGCTTACCCTCCTTACCCAACCCATAACTGCCAAAAGTGGTGATTTGTGCTTCATTATCGGCCGGAAACACCATCCCCGACCGCTCACTATACAGGGCTCCAATTTGACTGGGCGAATCGAAGAAAATATAGACAGAATCCTTCCCATCCTTTTCAATGAGACCATCCAAATCAATGGTAATATCGGCGAAACTGCTCAGCAGCGGATTCACTTCTTTCACCAATTTCCTGTTAATCCAAACCTCAATATAGGCACCTTCCCACTGCTTGATTTGCAAAAAATGGTGTTCTTCTTGCTTGGCTGCTTCCGCATTTTCGAACAACGCTGCCCGGTAGGTCCACCGTCGCCACTCCACACTGTTGCAGTGACTGTTGCAGGACGTAAGCCGTTTGTGATCGCAGGCCAGCGGATTTTTACCGCAATTTTCGCTGCAAGCCGAGGGCGATGGGTGCGGACAAAACAAATCGTTGATGGCTGGGGTATATTTTACTGGGATCCAACCGCGGCCCCCTGCAATCGAATCATACTCACGCAGGTGATCGGCATGCGCTTCGTTGTTCACGACGGCCATGGAAAAATCCTCTTCCAACAGTTCCCAATGTTCGATGCGATGGCTTTTGGATGGTTGATTCACCGTGGCCTGGTAAACATCGGGCGGAGGCAATTGAATTGAAGGCTGGGCGAAGAGATTTGTGCTAGCGAGCATCAACACAACGAAACAAATACCCCTGAACAACTTCAGCGGGACAGAGATCGAGGGTCGCTTCAAAGCGGCACCCCTTTCATCACCTCAACCATCTGTTTGAGTTGGTCGATGTCGAGCTGTCCGCCCGCTCCGCGGGCGGACGTGTGCACCTCCAAAAATCCCAAATCCCGGTAATATTGTACATTGTCTGACCGGATTCCACCACCCGGCAAAACATCGATGGCCTCAGCATGCCACTTCAGCATCTTGAGCGTTTCCATGTTGATACTGCCCCAACCGGTTAAAATGCGATCAAATCCACATTCTTCGGCCTCAGAAACGGCATTCAATGGGGTAGCAATTTCATCAAATGCCCGGTGAAGCACTGCCTCCAATCCCAGCGAGTGCGACAGTTCACATGCCTGCATACAAAATTCTTTGTCGAGCAGCCACCGCCCATTCCTTTTCAATAATGCCCCTAAAACCACTCCTTGAAAACCCAATTTGGCAATTTGCTTGATGGTGGTAAGCATCCATTTTTTCTCGCGTTTGCTGTAAAGGAAATCACCGCCGCGGGGCCTTACCATCACCACCGCCGATACGCGGAGTCCGTGTCGAACGTCATCCACAATGTTCGCGGGGCTCATTTTCTGCAAATCTTCGAGCGAGGGCGTAATGCCACCCAGGTGATAATCCTTGCAAAGTTCAAGGCGGGCGCAGCCCGCCGCCTCTGCCGCGTAGGCGTCATCCACCGAGAATACGCAAACCTCAACCCCTTTCATCGCACTTCAATTTCATCGATGAAAATATAACCACTGCCGTTGTAGGGGTAGCCCAAATGTCCTTCCGGCAATTTACCAAACTTCGCAGCCCCAATTTTGATATAACGCGCTTTGATTGGCTTCACTCCGGCTTTGCCACCGGTATGTTGAATGGCCACCGGATCAATCAGCGTTTCGTTGTTCTCCCAATCGTCTTTGAACGCCACTTCTTGAGGCCATGGCGTATACTTTACTCCGTCGGTGGATGACCATACCTGCATCGACCTTGGCATTAAAATCCAAGCACGGGAATCTTGTAAGAAACGGGCCGATACTTCGCTTACCGATCGCACCGAACCCAAATCAATCACCGCCGAAAAATCTTGATCATAAAAGCCCATCCATCCCCCTGCACGCCATTCCTCGGAGCCCCGTATCTCGTCGACCAGTGCGCCGGCTCCGCCGACGCTGTATTGGGGGTGTGGAATTACACCATCCCCCAAAGTAATCGAATAATTATTTTCCTTCTTATTAAACACCCCGGTGGCCCAATCACTCTGTCCCAAAGTAACCGAACCTAGCCCATCGCCCTTGCCACCGGCAGGATTCGACCCCGGCAAACCGCCGTACACTTCCGTATTCACCAATCGTGCACTCACAACAGCATCATAGGCCACCACAAATTGATAAGGCTTGGCCCCATCGGCCTCCGCAGTGATGGTTTCCATTGTGCCTGGCTTCACCACCAAAGCCGATACGATGGCCGATGTTTCGCCACCCTTGCTCTTGGCCTGCTTAACGGGTTTGCCTTTTTTGTCCAACACCACGCGCTCACGATTCGAAACCCGGATTTCCAATATTCCTTTGGTGCCCTTGGCAACAGACACCCGAATAACCAAACTGTCTTTGAACGTGCGAGCACCCTCAATCACCGGCACCGCCACAAACGCCGTAGACACCGTTTGCTTGGCCGTTTTCAAAATCAGCTTATCCCTGTCAGCATCCTCCACCTCGCTAAACACCAACCCATCCGATTGCATCAATTGCTGATGCGTTACCGTGAGTTCTGCTGCTGCATAAACCTTGCGCATGCTGCGCAATTCCATCTCCCGCTGCAATTGCAATTCTTGCAAAGCGGCCGCCCGCGCAGCGGGCGTGCCTTTCAAATCCTTCAACGTGGGCAAAGCCGGCAACTCCGATGCCTTCGCCCTCTCCATCTGATGCGCCGCCCAAGGCTTTTTCAAAGGCAACGGCTTCACCGCAACACCCCGCTCCGAAACATTGTTCTCCGCACCCGCCCTATCAAACACATCCTGATACATCCTCGGCCCAGCTCGATCCTCCTTCCTGTTTATCTCGCCCCGGGTGATCAAAAATCCCGATTTCCCCTCCCGGGCAATCTCAATCTCGTAAAACTGGGGCACACACGTGGTGTATACATTGCTGCCCGGACATACCGGATAAAACCCCATCGCACTCATCACATACCAAGCACTCATCTGTCCGCAATCCTCATTGCCAATCAACCCATCCGGACTGTCTTTATAAAACTGTTTGCACACATAGTCAATGATCCCCTGTGCCTTTTCCGGCTTCCCACAATAATTGTACAAATACGCCATGTGATGACTGGGTTCGTTCCCATGCGCATACTGTCCTATTAACCCCGAAATATCGGCCTGATCCCTGCCCGTGGTGCGAGAATCCGTTCCAAACAACGAATCCAACTGTTTTTCCGTGGCATTCACCCCACCCAACTTGTCCATCAACCCCAAAATATCATGAGGCACGTACATCGAATATTGCCAAGCATTCGCCTCTGTAAAATGATTGTTTACCTCTTTGGGATCAAAGGGCGATAGCCATCCTCCATTGACACGTGGACGCATAAACCCGGTCTTCTCATCGTACAAGCTCTTCCAACGCTCACTGCGGGCGTAAAATTCCTGAACCACCGATTGCGGGGTCGATGGCAAAGCCTGTGCCACCCTGGCAATACACCAATCATCGTAGGCGTATTCCAGCAACTTAGAAACACTTTCTGCCGTGTTCTCAATGCCCATATACCCCAACTTCTGTCCGTACAAATCCAAAAAAGCCGAATCCTTCAGCCGCGCGCTATGCATCATCGCCTCCAAGGCCAACTTATAGTCAAAAGGATATTTCGGCTGTCCCATCGCATCGCGCGTTACCCCAATTTCCTTCATCATCACATCGGCAATTACACTCACACTGTGATACCCAATCATGCACTCCGTTTCGCAACTGCCCAACTCCCACACCGGCAATTTTCCACCCTGCTTGTATTGCAGCAAGAAGGTGCGTACAAAGTCTATGGTTCTCTCGGGATCCACAATACTCAACAGCGGATGTAAGGCCCGGTACGTATCCCACAATGAGAATACCGAATACACTTTGTGATAAGGCGGTGCATTTTCTTTGAACAATCCCGCCCGATGAATCTGCTGATCCCTACCCCGATATCGCCCATCGGCATCGCTGGCCAAACTCGGATGGATCATGCAATGGTATAATGCCGTATAAAATTTGCGTTTTTCTACATCGCGCTTCGCCGATTCTGCACCCACCCTAAATGCCTGCGCTTCGTAATCGCTGGTGACTTTGATTTTCGCAAGTTCTTGATTCCACGCCGCCTTGGCCTGAGCACGATACGTTTCAAAACGCACAGCACCCTTTCCCTCAGAACGTATCACCGCCATGTCCTTTTCATAAATCAAATTGCCCCGGGCGCCCTTGGCATCGGTGAAAGAGATACCCACCAATGTTTCCAATTGTACGGGGTTCGATTTTTCGCCCCCATTGCGCTCGAAATCGAATTCCACGATGGCTTGTTTGCCGTCTTGACTAGTAATCACACGCGCAATTTCATGGTCGAATTCCATGGTAAAATACACCCACTGGTTGTTGGCCCAAGCCTTACTCTGTCGCCACCCACCAATTCTGCGCTCATCCAATTGCTCTATACCGTGCGACAATAGCTTATCGCGATGATTCAAATCAATCAGCACCCTGGCGGTATACTTATTTTGATTCATCGCGCTGTAATACGTGTAGCGATGCACACCCATCCGCTCGGTAGCCGTGAGTTCCACTTTGATTTCATACACCGGCAAATACACCGAATAATAACCTGCTTCGGCCACCTCGCTGGCATGGCTATACCTTGAACGATACGCATAGGGATTGAAACTTGGCAACCGCGATGAAGATCCGCCCGTGGGCATCATTAACACATCGCCATAATCACTCACCCCGGTACCACTGAGGTGGGTATGTGAAAATCCGTAAATAAAACTGTCTTCGTAATAATAGCCACCGCAACCATCCCAACTGTCGTCGATGCGGGTATCGGGCGACAATTGCACCATACCAAAGGGCCACACCGCACCAGGGAAGGTATGACCATGTCCGCCAGTACCCACCATAGGATTCACATAATCGGCGGGGGTTGCTTCCGTTTGGGCTTGTAATTGGCATTGGCCGAAGGCCAAAAATGACATCGCCAGGGTCGTTTTCACGACCCTGGCGATGGACAATATAGATTTCTTCTTGTGAGTATGACCAAGCATCACTCACGAAGATACAATCTGGCGATTACTTCACAACTACACCCACCACTACACGACGGTCCAAGTTATTGGTACCAGTGTAAGCAGGTTGTGTGGTTACGATTTGAATTTTGGCCGCATTCACGCCCAAAGAGTTTACCATGAAGTTTTTCACGGTATTGGCTCTGCGCTCACGCAACTTGGCGTTGGTTACATCAGAACCTGTTTTATCAGCAGAAGCATAAATTACAATGGTGTAATCGTAGGCAGTCGCTGAACGATCAGCACCCACTTTCCAACGATACAACTCTTGCATTCCATCTGTTGTCAACTGAGAAGAATTCAAGGCGAAGAACAATGTGGTTACATTGCTGCGCTCAAATTCTGCTTTGCTCTCCTTTTCCAAAGCTTCAACAGCCGCCAACTTGGCTTCCAACGCATCAATTTCTGCTTTGGATTGGGCCAAATCCGCATCAATGGCCGCCACTTTCACTTTGGTTTCTTCAACCACTTTGCCGATGCCTCCATCGCCTTTGTTCATTTTCACATTGTTTTCCTCAATCATCAATTGGGTTTGATCCGCAACGAATCCACTCAAAGGAGATTTCTGGTAGGCCTCTTTAGACTTGATGCCACAGCCGGTAGTTCCAATCATCGCTGAAACCAATACGGCGCCAATAAAAAGAATTTTCTTCATAATTTTTTGCAAATTTAAGGTGCTTAGAAGTCCCGGATATCAAAAACTATTCCACAGTGACCAAGATATGACTAAATTCCATCGAGTAAACCCCGCCGTTGGTCGTTACCCCGCAGATTTCTTCATGTCTAAGGCCACGTCCACGATCATATCCTCCTGACCACCCACCATTTTTCTCCGACCCAACTCCTCCAAAATACTGCGGGTATCGATGCCATATCGCTCAGCAGCCCGCTCGGCATGCAACAAGAAACTTGAATAAACGCCCGCATAGCCCAAACTCAGCGTTTCACGATCTACACGCACCGGCCTCACCTGTAAAGGACGAATCAAATCATCGGCCGCATCCATCAAAGCGTACAAATCACTGTTGTGTGGTACGCCCATGCGATTCAACACAGCAATCAAGACTTCCAATGGCGCATTTCCTGCTCCTGCTCCCATCCCCGCCAAAGAGGCGTCCAAACGCGTGGCGCCATGCTCCAAGGCCACAATGGTATTCGCCACACCCAAACTCAGGTTGTGATGACAATGGATGCCTATCTCCGTTTCCGGTTTCAGCACCTCTTTAAACGCCTTCATCCGATCCGCCACATCATTCATCAACAAAGCACCGGCACTGTCGGTAACATAAACACAATCCGCCCCGTAACTTTCCATCAGTTTGGCCTGTTCCGCCAGTTTTTGGGGCTCGTTCATGTGGGCCATCATCAAAAATCCTCCCACGTCCATCCCCAAATTTTTCGCCGCTTCAATGTGTTGCGCCGCAATGTCC
>JBJTNN010000186.1:0-8930 GCA_046074125.1 Bacteroidota bacterium | reverse complement strand
TTTCTAAGTTGCGCAGATCACGGGTTTCTGCGTTGCGGGATATCGCGTTGCTCATATAATTGATTTGAGTTTTGTTATTTCTTTTTGAATTTTTTCTTTGGTGTCTTTGGCATCTTTGGCATGCTCGCCGGTTTGTTGATTTACGTAAAAGTAATCATCCAACAGGGATTGGGCCTTTTCCAATCGCTCGATGCGTTTGGATTCGATGCTGTTCATTGCGTACAAAAATTGTGCCTTGTACGCTACATATTCCAGACTCTCTTTTTGAGGGATATCGGGGTAGGTTTTGATGGCAATTACCGCTGCTGCGCTGGCTGCTTTATACTCCTGCATGTTGAAGTATTGCATCACTTGGTCGTAGGCTTTGGTGTGGCGTTTGGCTCTCAGTGCATCAATGTGTTCGTTGCATTTGGCAACATACTCAGAATCTGGGTAGTAATTGATGAACGTCTGCAGGGCTTCAATGACATCCGAGGTGTTGCTTTGGTCCAAATCGGGCTCCCCCACAAAAAGTACATCGCAGTAAAGGGCCATGTACGCGCACTCAATCATTCTCGGACTTCTGGAAAAATTGTCGGTGAAGTCTTTGAAAAACATGCTCGCATATTCGTAATCCTTCATGTTGAAATACGCATAAGCCGTGCGAATGTATACATCCTCCAGACTGTCGAGGTTGTTGCGATAGGCATCACGAAGTTGCTCGTAAAGCGGCACTGCGCGAGAATAATCCTTTTTACTATCCAATGCCAAGGCCAAATTGTACTTGGCTTGATTGTCTTTCCCCTTGTAGATTTTGCCATATTCTCCGCAGGCCGACAAAGTCAGTACAGCCAAGGCAAGAAGGATGGATTTAGGGACAGACAGCATATGAACCCGCAAATATAAGTATTTTCAAGGGGTTTTGCGTAAAAATCGACGGCTATTTTGGTGTGTTGAACGGATTATTGCGGCTAGGTAAAATCTCTTGAAAACTTGTGCATACACATCCATGAAATTACCTCAATTTTGAACCTTTATGGAAACTCTGAATACCGCTTCGTCCATGGCTACCATGGCAACCCAAATTCGTAGAGATGTATTGAGGATGGTTCACGCTGTATCTAGCGGACATCCAGGTGGATCTCTGGGCTGTGTTGATTACTTCACTGCGCTTCATTTTCACTTCATGAAGCACAAGGCCCAGCCATTTACCATGAACGGACAGGGCGAGGATGTTTTCTTTTTGAGCAATGGCCATATTTCGCCGGTGTACTACAGTACTTTGGCGCGCAGTGGTTACTTCCCCGTGCCAGAATTGGCTACTTTCCGTAAGCTGAACACCCGTTTGCAAGGACATCCTGCCACCCACGAGCACTTGCCAGGTATTCGCGTGGCTACGGGTTCTTTAGGACAAGGTTTGAGTGTTGCTGCTGGTTTGGCGTTGCAGAAGAAAATCGACAGGGATCCCCACACGGTTTGGGTGGTTACGGGCGATGGTGAATTGCAAGAAGGCCAGATTTGGGAAGCGGTAATGTTTGCTACACATCGCAAGCTCGATAACATGATTGTTGCCGTAGATTTTAACCAAAAGCAAATTGATGGTTCTACGGGAGATGTCATGGGCTTGACAGAATGGACGGCGAAGTTCTTGGCCTTTGGCTGGGAAGTGTTGGAGATGGACGGAAACAATTGGGATGACATCATGTCGGTTGTACCCCAGGCACAAAATAAATTGGGTGGTGGAAAACCGGTCGTTATCATCATGAAAACCGAAATGGGACAGGGTGTAGACTTCATGATGGGCACGCACGCTTGGCATGGAAAAGCGCCCAACGACGATCAGTTGGCTAAGGCTTTGGCACAGTTGCCAGAAACGGAGCACAAGGATTATTAAAAAAGGGTTCAATTGTTGCTGACTCGCTAACAAAAACAATTTCACGATGAAGAAAATTCTCATTCTTGCTGCTGTCATGATGTCGCTCACGGCATCGGCGCAGGTAAAAAACGGGTATCCCGGACAAAAAACGAGAATGCTGTTTTTGTTGGATGGAAGCGGTAGCATGTTGACAGAAATGGGGAACTCAAACCGCTGGGCGGTGGCTGTGACCCTGATGAATAAAATGGTGGATACGCTCCGCACGGTGGAGAATTTGGAGGTGGGCCTGCGTGTATTTGGGCATACCCAACCCAATGAGAAAAAGGATTGCAACGATACCAAGTTGGAGGTGCCCTTTGCGCCCTTCAATCACAAGCAGTTTGCCGCCCGGTTGAAGCTCATCAAACCGTTGGGATACACATCCATCGCACAATCGTTGTTGGCTTGTGCCAAAGATTTTCCGGAAGACCCAACCGCGCGAAACATCATCATCATCATCACCGATGGGGTTGAAGAGTGTGGTGGAGACCCTTGTGCAATCAGCACGGCACTGCAACAAAAGGGAATCATTTTACGTCCTTTCGTCATCGGCCTCGGTACCGATAGTGAAACTTTTCGCAACGCTTATTCTTGTGCAGGTCGCTATTTCAATGCTGAAACGCCCAATCAATTTCAAAAAATCATAGGTGTGGTAATCAACCAAGCGTTGAACAATACTACGGTGCAAATCAATCTGCTCGACAATCAAGGAATGCCGCGGGAGACGGACGTGCCAATGACCATTTTTGACGCAGACAATGGTCAGATGGTTGAGAACGTCATTCACACCATGAACGGCAAAGGGGTGCCTGATACGTTGTACCTCGATCCTGTGCGCAGGTATCGCGTGGTAGCGCATACCAAGCCAGTGGTGCAGTCGGACATTGTTGAGATTGTTCCTGGCAGGCACAATGTGATACCGCTGAACACGCCGCAGGGCAGTTTGTTGTTGAAGATGAATGGGATCACCAAATATCCCCGTTTGCAGGCCATCGTTCGCAAAGGCAACAACATGCAAACCATCAATGCCCAGGAGTTTAACACCACGGAGAAATACATCGTAGGGGGCTATGATTTAGAAATTTTAACCATCCCGCGATTGAAATTCAACAATATTCAAATCAAACAAAATCAAACGTTTACCATTGAATTGCCAAGTCCGGGTACACTGCAATTGAGCATCGGAAAGGATGTAAAAGGGGCGGTGTTCCAACGGGTTGATAACAAGTTGGAGTGGGTGATGGACTTGAACGGGAGTGTTCCCAAGCAACTGATTAATATGCAACCGGGGGAATACACGGTGGTGTATCGGGTGGCTGGTGAAACCCGTACTTTATACAGTAAAAACAAGGTGTTCAAAGTGAATTCGGGCGCCGTGACACAATTAGCGATTTAAACCAATGAAATCATACGAAATACTAGGACAAAAAGACACCCGAAGCGGATTTGGCGCGGGTTTGCACGAGGCAGGAAAACGCAACAGCAATGTGGTGGCTTTGTGTGCGGATCTCACAGGCTCTTTGATGATGGATGCGTTCAAGGACGAGTTTCCTGAGCGATTTATTCAGGCGGGGATTGCCGAGGCCAACATGATTGGCGTATCGGCGGGATTGGCCATCGGTGGGAAGATTCCTTTTGCTGGTACATTTGCCAATTTTGCTACGGGTCGTGTATACGATCAAATCCGTCAGAGCGTTGCTTACAGTCACAAAAACGTGAAAATCTGTGCATCGCATGCGGGCCTCACTTTGGGAGAAGACGGTGCAACGCACCAAATTCTGGAGGACATTGGTTTGATGAAGATGTTGCCGGGCATGGTGGTGATCAATCCTTGTGATTACAACCAAACAAAAGCCGCAACCATGGCTATTGCGGAATACGACGGTCCTTGTTACTTGCGCTTCGGTCGTCCAAAATGGCCCGTTTTCATCCCTGAAGACATGCCTTTTGAGATTGGCAAAGCCTTGATGTTGAATGAAGGCAAGGACGTCACCATTTTTGCAACAGGTCACATGGTTTGGAAGGCCATTGAGGCAGGGCACATGTTGGCAGAAAAGGGCATTGATGCGGAGGTGGTTAACATTCACACCATCAAACCTTTAGACAGAGACGCCATTTTGGCATCGGCGAAGAAGACGGGTTGTGTGGTAACGGCCGAAGAGCACCAAATGAATGGTGGACTGGGCGACAGTATCGCACAATTGTTGTCGCGCGAATTGCCCACTCCCATGGAATTTGTGGCGGTGGATGATTCGTTTGGAGAAAGCGGAACCCCTGACCAGCTGTTGGAGAAATATGGATTAACATCCGCAGCCATCGCAGAGGCGGCGGTTCGCGCTATCGCCAGAAAGGCATAAAACTTACACAAAATTGGCACAAGGGGATTCGAGAGAATCTCGCTTGTCGTTGTATCTTTGGAGGCCCCGCGCAGCGGGGCCTCCTTGCTTATACCACCCTTGTTTTTTGTGTTGTTGTTACTTGCACAAATCACAGGGCTGATTGATGGCAGGCGTTAGAGAGAATCGCGATGAATACGAGAGAAATCCTGGGGGCATTTGCCCAAATCCAACCCATGCAAGCACTGGCGGCCGCGGCGGAGCACGCGGCCGCACCCATACACCTGCAAGGGCTGGCTGGCTCGGGCTTCGCCCTCGCCACCGCATCCCTCTATGCCTCCTCCTCCAGACCCATCGTGGCCGTTCTCCCCAACAAAGAAGAAGCCCAGTACTTTAAATCTGACCTCGAAAATCTCCTGGTGGGTGAACCCATTTACTTCCTCCCAGATTCCTTCCTCAAACCCTACAACCTCTCCAGGGAAAATGCCATGGGCGTGCAAGAACGCATCGAAACCCTCAACGCCCTTAGGAAAAACAACAAACGCATCTTCGTTACCTATACCTCCGCCCTTGCAGAATTTGTGGTGGATAAAACAGAACTTGAAAATTCTTCCATCGAAATTGCCCGCGGTCAGTCGCTCGATACCGATTTTCTCATGGAATTTCTGCAAGCCAATGGCTTTGAACGACGTGATTTTGTCTTCGAACCCGGCGAATTTAGCGTGCGCGGCGGTATCGTGGATCTGTTTAGCTTCGCCCATGAATACCCTTTTCGGATAGAACTCGATGGCGATATCATCGAAAGCATCAGAACCTTCGATGTCAATGATCAGCTATCGCTCAAAGAAATTGCCCACTTTTCTCTGCTCCCCAACATACAAGAACAGCGAAATCAAGATACCACCATCTCCATTACCGAATACTTCGATCCCAAAACAATCGTGGTCGCCCACGACATGTCCTATCAAATCGAAGACCTAGCAAAAGCCTGGGAAAAAGCGCTGCAAATACACCAAGAAGCGGTGGACTTCGGCAGGGAAATCGTCCCCAAACACCCCAAGCAAATTTGGAATACCCCCAAAGGATTTGAACAAGTGCTGAACGCCTTTACCCAAATTCATTACAGTGGTACCCGTCCCACCGGGAAAGTCGATATCATTGAATTTTTTCAGCAACCCCAGCCGCTGTTTAAACGCAATTTTCCCATGCTCATCGATTGGATGAAGGAAAATCAACGCGAAGGGTACAAAACCTTGGTGTTTAGTGAGAATAGCCGACAAATTGAACGATTAATAACCATCCTTTCGGATACCCGCGCTGAGGTGGTTTTTGATCCCGTGTACCAAGGTTTATCGGGTGGTTTTGTGGATCGCGATGTCAAAATTGCTTTCGCCACCGAACACCAACTGTTTGACAAATTCTACCGTCCGAAAGGCCGTCAGAAATATTCATCGCAAACCTCGCTCACACTCAGAGAACTAAAAAATCTGAAACCGGGCGACTTTGTCACCCACATCGATCATGGCATCGGTCGGTTTGCCGGATTGGAAAAAATGGATGTGCACGGTGTTACCCAAGAAGTGGTGCGCATCGTATACAAAGACAATGACCTGTTGTATGTGTCGGTCAATAGCCTGCACAAAATCAGTAAATACACCGGAAAGGATGGCACACCCCCAAGCATGCACAAACTGGGGAGCCCGCAGTGGGATAAACAGAAAAAAGCCACCAAGAAGAAAGTTAAAGACATTGCCCGTGAGCTGATCGCCCTGTATGCCAAGCGGAAAGGACAACAAGGCTTTGCCTATGGCCCCGACAACTACCTTCAAATGGAGCTGGAAGCCAGCTTTTTCTACGAGGATACCCCGGACCAAGCCAAAGCGGTAGAGGATACCAAGCGCGACATGGAATCTCCGCAGCCCATGGACCGGTTGGTTTGTGGTGATGTGGGATTTGGGAAGACGGAAGTGGCCATGCGGGCGGCGTTTAAAGCCGTGTGCGACAGCAAACAAGTGGCGGTGTTGGTGCCCACCACCATTTTGGCGCAGCAACACTATCGGTCGTTTAGCAAGCGTTTTGCGGGTTTCCCCGTTACAGTAGATTATATCAATCGATTCAAATCGGCCAAAGAGCAAAAGGCCACGCTCGATAAAGTGAAAGCAGGCAAGGTAGATGTGCTCATCGGAACGCACAGGATCTTGGGGAAAGACATTGAATTCAAAGACCTCGGTCTTATGATCATCGACGAGGAGCAGAAATTTGGGGTTGCGGCCAAGGAAAAACTCAAGGAACGAAAAGTGAATGTGGATTCGCTCACGCTCACCGCAACGCCCATTCCGCGAACCTTGCATTTTAGTTTGATGGGGGCGCGCGATTTATCTGTCATCAACACCCCTCCGCCAAACAGACAGCCGGTTCATACTGAATTACATACGTTTAACAAGGACCTGATTGCCGAAACTGTGACCCATGAATTGGAGCGGGGTGGACAGGTGTTCTTTGTGCATAGCAGGGTGAAAGACATTCATGAAATTGCCCGTTTGATTGGCGATTCGGTGCCAGGGTGTAGGGTTTGTGTGGCTCACGGACAGATGGAAGGTCACGAGTTGGAAGACGTGATGGTTCAGTTCATTGAGGGGGAGTACGACGTTTTGGTGGCAACAACCATCATCGAAAGTGGCCTAGATATCCCCAATGCCAACACCATTATTATTAACAATGCCCATTTGTTTGGGTTGAGCGATTTGCATCAAATGCGCGGTCGGGTGGGCCGAAGCAATACCAAGGCATTCTGTTATTTGTTGTCGCCTCCGGTTTCCGTGCTAAGCGAGGATGCCCGAAAGCGCTTGCGTACGTTAGAGGAATATAGTGAGCTTGGTAGTGGGTTTCAAGTGGCAATGCGCGATTTGGACATTCGCGGTGCAGGGAATTTGTTGGGTGGAGAGCAATCGGGCTTCATCAGTGAGATGGGCTTTGATATGTACCACAAAATTCTGGATGAAGCGGTTCGTGAACTCAAGCACGAAGAGTTTGTTGATTTGTTTGATCAACCCGAAGACATCAGCAGCAGAGATTGTCAGGTCGATACCCAATTCGAAATGTTGATTCCTTCCGATTATGTGACACAAACGGCCGAGCGATTGGCGCTTTACAGTGAATTGTCTGGCATCAACACAGAATTGGAGCTGCAGCGATTTGCGAGCAATTTGAAAGATCGGTTTGGGAAATTGCCGCTCACCGTTGTGGCATTGTTGGATACGGTTCGTTTGAAATGGGCGGGCAAGCAATTGGGCATGGAGAAAATATCTCTGGGCAACGGAGGAATGCGTTGCTATTTTCCGGGCGATCCCAATGCGGCGGTGTATCACAGCGAAAGTTTTGTGGCAATCATGGGCTTCGTTGCTGGGAATCCCAACAAGTTTAGTGTGAAACAAACCGACAAAGCTCTTATCGTTACAGTTAAAGGGATAGAGACCGTTTTTGAAGCCCTTCATATTCTCGGTGAGTGGGATACACACCGGTCGGTATCTTAATATTTTTCAGATGATTATTACAAACCGTACAATGAACTATTTCCTGGGAAGCATGCTGCTTTGCGGCTCATCGATGGGCTTGCAAGCTAAAGGCGGGAAACAATCAGTGGTTCAACCTTGTTTATTCAGTGCCATGACTCCGGATACCTTATCCAACACAACAGATTCAATCGATCAAAAATCCAATGAATTGTCCAAGTTGGATGATTTGTCATCCCATGTAGTATTGGATGGGGCATATGCCTTCAATCAGGCATTGAAATACCATCCATTAAAAGCGGATTATTTGGGTACCCCGGTGAAAAATGGACGTTATCACAACCCAGATTATCCGTTTACGCTGTCGTTTAAAGACGTCAGAAAATGGAAAAAACAGACCAATCCTTACCTCGAATTTAAAAAGACCGACACCTTTCAGCTACCCATTGCGGCAGACTTGGCTTGGTTGAACAACGATTCTGTGGATGGAGTGGCGTGGTTGGGACATGCCACATTTTTCATTAGGGTGGGTGGTGTTACGTTGATGACGGACCCCGTGTTTGGCAATGCTTCTCGGGTATTGAAGCGATATTCAAAATTCCCGGTGAAACCCGAACAGTTGCCCATGATCAATTATGTACTCTTGAGCCATGATCACCGTGATCACATGGATTATCAAAGTCTAAGAACGCTATCGAAATTGAATCCCAATGCGGAGTATTTGTGTGGACTTTCAACATCAAAATTGCTGAAGCGATTCAACCGAAACGGTCGCATTCAAGAAGCCGGTTGGTATCAACAGTATCAATTGGATGATCAAATCATTCGCATTACTTATTTGCCTACCCGACATTGGTGTAGGCGTTGGATTACCGATACCAACAGACATTTATGGGGCGCTTTTGTGATTGAAGTGGGTGGAAAAGTGATTTATTTTGGCGGGGATTCAGGGTATGGAAAGCACTATGCCGAAACCAAGGCGTTGTTTCCAAACATCGATTTGGCCATTTTGGGCATCGGGGCGTATCAGCCGGAGTGGTTCATGGAATCGAACCATTCGTCGCCTGCCAAAGCCTATCAATCCTTCTTGGATTTGGGCGCCCAACACATGGTGCCTATGCATTATGGTACCTTTGATTTGAGCGATGAGCCCATTGGTGAGCCTGCGGAAAGATTGATGCAAATTGC
>JBJTNN010000185.1:0-2554 GCA_046074125.1 Bacteroidota bacterium | reverse complement strand
TTGTCTTGGTTTTGGCTACGTTGGCATTGATTAAACTGCGTTGAGAAAGCGATTGGTCATATTGGGAGCAGGCGAAAGCGGTACGGGTGCCGCAGTTTTGGGCGCAGCCCAAAACTGGGATGTATTTGTATCCGACAAAGGGAAAATCGCCCAGAAATACCAAGATGAGCTCAACATCCACAATATCGCCTGGGAACAAGAACAGCACAGCGAAGACAAAATACTTTCAGCCGACTTAATCATCAAAAGTCCCGGCATTCCAGACAAAGCGCCCATGGTTGCGGCTGCGCTCAAAAAAGGCATAGAAGTGATTGACGAACTCGAATTCGGCTACCGCTATACTCAAGCCAAAATGATCAGCATCACCGGAACCAATGGCAAAACCACAACCACACTCCTCACCTACCACCTGCTGAAACAAGCCGGACTGAATGTGGGATTGGCTGGAAATATTGGTCGCTCTTTGGCCCGACAAGTTGCCCAAGAAACCCATGACTTCTACGTGGTAGAAATGAGCAGTTTTCAGCTCGATCGCATTGATACCTACCGCAGTCACATCGCCATTTTGTGCAACATCACCCCAGACCATTTGGATCGCTACGAATACAATGTAGACGCTTATGCCGATGCCAAAATGCGTATTACACGAAATCAAGAGGCCTCGGATTACTTCATTTACTGCGCCGACGACACCCTTACGCGTGAGGCGATGTCGCGCAACCCCTTCCAATCAAAGGCCCTCCCTTTCAGTTTACAAACCCAGCTGACCGAGGGCGCTTATGCGGAAAACAACCTACTTACCATTTTAACAAAAGAAACATTCACACTCGATATGCAAGAATTTACACTCCGTGGGCAACACAACGCCTACAACAGCATGGCTGCTTCGGTAGCGGCAAGCTTGATGGACGTCCGCAAGGACAGCATCCGCGAAAGCTTCACCAACTTCCAAAACGCTGAGCACCGCCTAGAATTCGTCCAAAAAGTGGGCGGCATTGACTACATCAACGACTCCAAAGCCACCAATGTTAACTCAGCTTGGTATGCCTTGGAGAGCATGGACCGACCTGTTATTTGGATTGCTGGCGGGGTAGACAAAGGCAACAACTACGCAGATTTGAAGAACTTGGTGAAAAGCAAAGTCAAAATGATCATTTGCTTGGGCTTAGACAACATCAAGATTCACCAAGCATTTCAGGCCGATGTTGACCTCATCATCAACACAAGTTCCGCCAAAGAAGCGGTTCATGTGGCCTCAAAAATGGCCGATCAGGGCGATGTAGTATTGCTCTCACCCGCTTGCGCCAGTTTCGATTTGTTCGATAGCTACGAAGACCGTGGCCGTCAGTTCAAAGAAGCCGTAAGACACTTATAAAAACAAAACACCGCATGAATACGCAGTTCACTTCCCGTTTCAAAGGCGACAAATGGATTTGGTTTGTCATCATTATCCTGTCGTTGATCGGCATTTTGGCCGTTTACAGCGCCACCGGCACATTGGCGTATTCCAAGCAGGGCGGGAACACCGAATGGTATTTTTTGCGACACACAGGATTCTTGCTAATTGGCTTGGGCTTGCTGTACCTCACCCACCTGATCCCATTCTCTTATTACTCACGGATAAGCCAAATTTTCTTGTGGATTTCTATTGGGCTGTTGATACTTACCTTAGTCATCGGTTCAGAAATCAACAACGCCACCCGGGTTATTCCCATTCCCGGATTGGGCATTACGTTTCAACCCTCAGACATGGCCAAGCTTTTCTTGGTGATGTACATTTCACGGTATTTGAGCAAGAACCAAGAGGAGATCGACAGTCCGAAAGTATTCTGGGTAACACTGGGCTACATCCTTATGGTCGTTGGGTTGATTGCACCAGAGAATTTGAGTACCTCTTTGGTCGTGTTTTTAACGGCAGGACTGCTGATGTTCATTGGCCGGGTAAACTTCAAGTATATGATGTATTTGTCGCTCTCGGGCCTTGGGCTCATCAGTTTGTTGGTGGTGGTTTTGCTCAACATCAACACCGAAGGCATGGAGGGCAACCGTATTCCCACATGGAAAAAGCGTATCGAGACGTTCATGGGGAAAGACGACGGTCAGGGCAATTACCAGCAATTGCAATCGAAAATTGCCGTGGCAACAGGCGGAGTATTTGGAAAAGGGCCGGGCAATAGCACCCAGCGCAATTACTTACCGCACCCCTATTCCGATTTTATCTATGCCATCATCGTGGAAGAATATGGGTTGTTGGGTGGATTGATTGTAACGGGCTGCTTTCTGATTTTGGTCTATCGATGTTTGAAAATTGTGGTGGAGAGTCCGCGCGCCTTCGGCGCGCTAGTGGCCATGGGATTAGGCCTTTCCATGAGCCTACAAGCCTTCGTGAATATGGGCGTTGCCGTGGGCATGTTGCCCGTTACCGGTCTTACCATTCCGCTGGTGAGTATGGGTGGTACCAGCTTATTCATGAACAGCATTGGCTTCGGCATCATCCTGGGCATTTCTAAGTATATCGAAGAGGAAAAACAACAACAAGCCGAGGCGTTGCACG
>JBJTNN010000184.1:0-4695 GCA_046074125.1 Bacteroidota bacterium | reverse complement strand
TCTTTCTTACACCCGCAGAGTCGATTTTCTGTCCACCCCCACCAAGTCCTTGGCCATAAACAAACTGCTTCTCAGGCAACTTGTTTACCTTAGACCAATCCATGGTGCTAGAGAATTCAGCGCTGAAACGCTTACCGCCCTTTTGTCCACGCTTGGTAGTGATGATGATGGCACCGTTGGCACCACGAACACCATACAAAGACGCAGCCGCAGGACCTTTCAATACCGTGATGTTTTCAATGTCATCAGGGTTGATGTCCACCGCACGGTTTGAGTTGTTTACCCCCTGAAGGTTCGAGTTAAAGGGATAATCCCCAGCAGTTGATTGGTCCGTGCTGTTGTCGATCGGCACACCATCCACCACAAACAGCGGCTGGTTGTTACCCGTAAACGTAGCAGCACCACGCAACAAGATTCTTGAACTAGCACCAGGCGTTCCTGATGAACTAGTCACCAAAGCACCTGCTACTTTTGAACTCAACGCTTGAACAACGTTCTGCTCACCCGATCCCACAAGTTCTTTTCCTTTAACAGATTGAACTGCGTAACCCAATGCGCGCTGTTGTTTTTTGATACCCAAGGCAGTTACCACCACCTCTTCTACCCTGCCAGTGTCAGTGGATGACCCCGCTGTCTGCGCATTTACTGCCGCTACAGAAGATGTCAAGACCACCGCCGCCGCCAAAGGCTTGAGTAATTCTTTAAATTTCATAGGCTATTTAAATTGGTTTAACAAGCAATCATAGTTAAGATTATGTAAATAACCAATATTTAACGACGAATTTTCAGTGAATTGACCTAAAATCTTATACACACACGAATTTTGGTGAACGAACCGATTCCATGAATGAACGATCAGATACCCACCCCATTCCCACCAACACAACCCCCTAGAACCATAAAAAAAGGCGCCCTTGGGCGCCTTTTTATCATTAATCTATGAGTAATTTTATTTCAAAATATCGCGGGAAATAACCACGCGCTGAACCTCACTCGTACCTTCATAAATCTGGGTGATTTTTGCATCGCGCATCAAACGCTCTACATGGTACTCTTTCACGTAACCATAGCCACCGTGAATCTGAACCGCCTCAACCGACGTCTTCATCGCCACCTCAGAGGCAAACAACTTCGCCATAGAACTTGCACGGTCGTAGTTCAAATGCTGATCCTTCATCCAAGCTGCCTTCAAACACAACAATCTCGCAGCCTCAATCTCAGTGGCCCTGTCCGCCAACTTAAACGCAATCGCCTGGTGATTCATGATCTCCGTACCAAACGCCTTGCGCTCCTTTGAATATTTCAACGACAACTCGTAAGCACCGCTAGCAATACCCAATGCCTGAGAAGCAATACCAATTCTTCCGCCACTCAACACCTTCATCGCAAACTTGAAACCAAAACCGTCCTCGCCAATGCGATTCGACTTGGGCACCTTCACGTCCTGGAACATGATGCTGTGCGTATCACTGCCGCGAATTCCCAACTTGTCCTCCTTCTTGCCCACAGTTACTCCGTCCCAAGCCTTCTCCACGATAAACGCGTTGATTCCCTTGTGCTTCTTCTCCACGTCTGTCTGTGCGATAACCAAATAGTAACTCGCCGAATTACCATTCGTAATCCAGTTCTTGGTACCATTCAATACATAGTGGTCGCCCATGTCAATCGCCGTAGTGCGCTGACTCGT
Organism: Bacteroidota bacterium; assembly: GCA_046074125.1. Classification (GTDB taxonomy): domain Bacteria; phylum Bacteroidota; class Bacteroidia; order NS11-12g; family UBA955; genus UBA955. The sequence continues at coordinate 3,008 of JBJTNN010000184.1, read as the reverse complement.
AGCATCACTGCCCGCCTCCGGCTCACTCAACAAAAACGCCCCGATCTTCTGTCCACTCGCCAACTCCACCAAATATTTCATCTTCTGCTCCTCGGTTCCGTACTCCTCCAATCCCCAACAAACCAAAGAGTTGTTTACACTCATACAAACACTCGCCGATGCATCAATTTTGGAGATCTCCTCCATCGCCAAAACATACGAAATGGTGTCCATCCCACCCCCACCATACTTGGGGTCTACCATCATTCCCATGAATCCCAACTCGCCCATCTTCTTGATCTGCTCCGCTGGAAACTTCTGCTCGTTATCACGCTCGATTACGCCGGGCAACAACTCGGTCTGTGCAAAATCGCGTGCCGCCTGTTGCACCGCCAAATGCTCTTCTGTCAATTCGAAATTCATCATCTTCTTTTGATATAATTCAATACAAAATTACTCTTTTTACTGATTATCCCTCCACTCGTATACCCACTGCGCCTGAATCATCTCCAAATGACCCTCGTTGCTCTCCTCGCGAGTTCCCGCAAAATTCGGGACCTCCAACACCCACTCCAACAACTCAGTGAACCGAATTCTGTAAATCTTCGCCTCGCTGAAATCATCGCCAAAACGCTCGTACAATTTCATCGCAATGTCCTCGTAATCAGACCACTGTATCGGGGGTTCGTACATTTCCATATCTCTTTTTTAATGTCCTATGATTCCACTCTGATCCGGGATCGTTACCACCAAATCACCGTCCTCCGACAACTTGCACTGACAAGCCAACCGACTGTTATACTTCGGATTGCGTGCGCGATCTACATACTCCTCCTCACGATCACTCATGTCTGGCAACAAGTCCTCGCCCCGCTCCACATAAACATGACAAGTTGAACACCCACACACCCCGCCACAATTGTGGTTCAAATGAATGTCGTTGTCCAACGCCACCTCCAAAATCGACTCGCCCTCAAATATCTCAACCGTAACATCGTTGCGGTTTTTTTCTTCAAACAGAAAGGTAATCTTCGCCATATGCACCGCAAAATTAATACTTCCCGATGGGTTTGGTTCAGGATTTTGTGGAAATAATCTGGGGATTTTCGTATCTTTGCAGCCTCGTTCTATGATATCTCGAAGACTCGTTCGCATCAAAGCCCTTCAGTCGCTCTATTCCTTCCAACAAGGAGAGTCACTGTCAGACTTCCAATGGCCCACCCTTACGCCCAAGCAAAAAACCTACTTCGATGATACCCTCTCTCACCTCATAGAATCCATTCAACAAAGCCACGATTTTTACCTTTTTCTGTTGGATTTTCCCTTCCAACTTTCCCAATACCTGCTCGAAGAACAAGCGCTTGAAAAAGCCAAGTTCTACCCCGATCAAACCAAAATTCGCAGACTCGGACTCCTAGACCGCATGCCGCTGGTGAAATACCTGCATCGCGCCGTAACCGATGCTCAACGCAAATCTTTCGCTTTCGACTGGAATCACCTCTCCGCCCAATTCGATACCTTCTATCAGTGGATGCAAGAGTGGGATTTCGTCAACGACATCGACTTCTTCGAACAACCCACCTTCGAGCAACAACAAGCCTTCCTCGAAGAATTCTATGCCAACCTGTTCGAAACCAAAGAATCCTTCTTCGATACCCTCAACGATTACTACCCCGGCTGGAGCGATGACGAACTCTATACCACCCGTGAAATAGAAAAAACCATCCAAGGCGCCCAATCCAACGGCACAGTGCCCGTGGCCAGCTCCCCATCGCCCAACTCAGAAGAAGTAGAACTCGCCCAACAACTGTTTACCACCACCGCGAAAAATAGCCTCGCCTACGAATCCCAAGTATCTGAAATTTCCGACAACTGGGACCCCTCCCGGATCGCTGTGATGGACCTGCTCATCATCAAACTCACCCTCACAGAGTTCCTCCATTGCCCCACCATCCCCGTCAAAGTCACCATCAACGAATACCTCGAAATCACCAAAAATTATAGCACCCCCAACAGCTCTCGATTTGTCAATGGTGTGCTCGATAAATTGCGTATCGTCATGGAAGACCAAGGCATGATCTCCAAAAGTGGGCGTGGTCTGCGCGACAAATAATCAACCCCTGCCCGATAGCGTCAGCAACCGACGATGCGTCGTCATTACCTGCTCAATCAACGAGGCCTCCCCGTCATTGTAAATTAAGAAATCACAGCGGTCCTTCCACCGCTCCTGTGGCCATTGGGCCTGAACCCGCCGTGCAAACGCCGCCTCGTCCACACCGTCCCTGTCCATTACCCGCCGCAACCGAATTTCCGGAGATGCCATCACACCCACAACCCTGTCAACCGTGGCATCCGCACCCGACTCAAACAATATTGCCGCCTCCTTGATCACATACGCATGCCCCTCCCGCTCCCGGTCTCTCACCCACTGAGCAAAATCTTCAAAAACAATCGGATGTACCACCGCATTCAATCGCTCCATCAATTGCGCATCAACAAACACGCGCTCGCGAACAAACGACGCATCAAAGACACCCTCCGGTGTGTATACGCCGTCGCCAAATAAAGCAACCATCGCCTGCCTCAACCCCGCATGGGTGTTGTACAACGATTTTGCCGCCACGTCTGCCTCGTAAATGGGCACACCAAGCCAACGAAAGATGGCACAAACGGTGCTTTTACCGCTGCCAATGTTTCCGGTGACCCCAACAGACAGCACCACCAAAAAACTTTAAGAAGCCGCCTGTGGATAAGCCGCCTGCGTCAACTCCATGCTCACGGCCGACTTTTCAATCTTGGCCTTTCCCTCCTCCATCTCTATCACAAAATGAACATCCGTAACCGAGGTAATCTTGCCGTGGATTCCACCCGTGGTCACAATCTTGTCGCCCTTAACCAACGATTCCATATAAGCTTTCGCCTTCTTTTGCTTGCGCATCTGTGGCCAAATCATGAAAACGAAAAATACGCCCATGATGAGCACCATCATCACCATCTGTGATCCGCCGCCAGCGCCGGGTTGTCCTTGT
>JBJTNN010000183.1:0-14445 GCA_046074125.1 Bacteroidota bacterium | reverse complement strand
TCCATGTTGATGTGGGCATCGCCCTGGGCGTAAATGACAACCGCGACGATGGTATCGGACAGAACGATAAAGAAAAAAGCGGCTGAAACCCATCGCCAAGGTTTGCTGAGGCCCAAAGCGAAACAGGCCAGAGCGGTAATGGCAGGGATGAAAAACCAAGAGGCGCCCAACAGGTAGTTTACGCTCCATAATTGGGAAAAATTCAACCAAGTCTCGGGATTACCGAGGGTCTGATATAGTCCTGAATCGTAGGGGTTGCTGGGGAAAATGACGGATTTTAGAATCAATGTGATGCACAAACTGGCCGATAATATTCCCAAGGATTTTCGCGACATTCTGTGTAATGATAGCGCGATGATTACGGGGAGGTAAAGCCATCCAGCGGGGTGAGAAAATAATAGGATGAGGATACTTAGTAAGACGCCGGCTGTTTGCCAAACTTGCATTGTGTGCTTAGGCAGGTTGTCGATCAACAGCAGTGTACACAGGAAAGCCCAGGTGCACAAACCTATTTCGCTGTAACCGATAAAGAAAAGTTCTGATCCGCCGCAGATGATAAGTAGGAACAATATCCAACGGTGTTTGTGGCGGGCGAAAGCAATCCAAGTGGCCCATGCCATAAGGGGTAGGATGAGATTTAAACCTTGTAAAACAATCGATATTGGGGCTCCCAGGGCGGTGAGCAATTGCCCAGGCCATACGAGGAGTTCGCAAGCGAACCGGTCGTAAAACAGCGCTTGGTGATTGAGGATTCGAAAAAGGGTGTAGGCACTATCGGTATGCAACCATCGTTCTTCGCCCAGGTGAAAAACCACAAACAGCCAAAGCGGCCAAATTAAACCTTCGGCGTATTGACCCATCCACCGGTATTTTGTTGTGATCGCAGGGTTTGATGGGTTGTCCATGACGTTTTATTCCTCGGCCAAAACCACCTCGGTGTCCAAAACGGTTTTCACGATTTCGGGCTGGTCGTCCTTCTCTACCACCAAGTTGTCGATGATGAATTCTTGTCGCTCCGGGGTGTTTTTCCCCATGTAGTAGTTCAACAATTTTTCAATGTTCGATTCTTGGCTGAGGATGACGGGTTCTATGCGGATATCGGGGCCGATAAATCCAGCAAATTCATCGGGCGATATTTCTCCAAGTCCTTTGAATCGTGTGATTTCGGGTTTGTTGCCCAATTTGGCGATGGCGTTTCTTCTTTCTTCGTCGGAGTAGCAATAGATGGTTTCTTTCTTGTTCCTAACCCGGAAGAGCGGAGTTTGAAGGATGTAAAGGTGTCCATTTCTCACCAGGTCGGGAAAGAACTGCAGGAAGAAGGTCATCAGCAGCAGGCGGATGTGCATGCCATCGACGTCGGCATCGGTGGCGATAACGATGCGGTTGTATCTCAAGTTCTCCAGGCCTTCTTCGATGTCGAGGGCGTGTTGCAGCAAGTTAAATTCTTCGTTTTCGTAAACGATTTTTTTCTTGAGGCCGTAGCAGTTGAGGGGTTTACCGCGCAAGCTAAATACGGCTTGTAGATTGGGGTTGCGGCTTTTGGTAATGGATCCGCTGGCACTGTCTCCCTCGGTGATGAACAGGGTGGTTTCAAAACGCACATCGGATTTGGCATCGCTGAGGTGGGTTTTGCAGTCACGAAGTTTCTTGTTGTGGAGGTTGGCGCGCTTGGCTCGTTCTTTGGCCAATTTTTGTACGCCGGCCATGTCTTTGCGTTCGCGTTCATTCTGCAGGATTTTTTTCAGCAGGGCGTCTGCAACGCTGGGATTTTTATGGAGGTAGTCGTCGACGTTTTTCTTTACAAAGTCGAGCATGGCCGTTTTGATACTTGGGCCATCAGGTCCCATATCGGCACTACCTAATTTGGTTTTTGTTTGACTTTCGAAAACCGGCTCCATGATGCGAATGCTGATTGCGGCGGTGATGGAGGCTCGGATGTCGGTGGCGTCGAATTCTTTTTTATAAAATTCTCGGATGGTTTTCACGAAGGCTTCGCGGAAAGCGGCCAGGTGGGTTCCTCCTTGGGTGGTATACTGTCCGTTCACGAAGGAGTAATACTCTTCGCCATAGGAATCGGTGTGGGTGAATGCCAGTTCTACATCGTCGTTTTTGACATGAATAACTGGGTATAGCGCGGCTTCGGCAGTAACCTTGTGTTCGAGCAAATCGAGGAGGCCTCGCCGCGACGCGTAACTTTCGCCATTGAAGCGAATGGTGAGGGCCGAGTTGAGGTAGGTGTAATTCTTGATTTGTTCACGCAGGAATTCGTTGATGAAACGGTAGTTTTTGAAGATGGAGGCATCCGGTTCAAATACCATCATGGTGCCATTGGGCTCCGCGGTTTCCGTTTCTGGTGCATCGACCATCAGTTCACCGCGCTCAAATTCTGCCCGTTTGGTTTTGCCATCGCGGAAACTCTGCACAACGAAATAATTGGACAGTGCGTTGACCGCTTTGGTACCCACCCCGTTCAAGCCCACCGATTTTTGGAAGGCTTTGGAGTCGTACTTTCCTCCAGTATTGATTTTGGATACGCAATCGATGACTTTTCCTAAGGGAATTCCCCGACCCCAGTCGCGAATGGTTACCCGTTTGTCATCGATGGTGATTTCGATTTTCTTGCCGTTGCCCATGACGTGCTCATCGATGGAGTTGTCGACAATTTCCTTCACCAAGACATAAATACCGTCATCGGCGGCGGTGCCATCGCCCAATTTCCCGATGTACATCCCGGGACGCAGGCGGATGTGTTCTTTCCAATCGAGACTCCTGATTTCGTCTTCGGTATACCTGGCCTGTTCGCTCATAAATACAATATTAATGCTTGGATATTAACCACTATGCCCGAGTTTTTCACATCCTTCACTTATTTTCGCAACATGAAATGGTATGGATTGTTGGGTGTGCTTTTGATGATTTCGGGGTGCACTTCGAAATTTGATCAAGATTTGGCCAAGGTGGCGCCTTACGAGGCGATGATTGTGCCCAATGTTCAGTGGGATAAACTGCCTGATTCGGCAACGACTGCGTTGATGGAATTTGCCAAAATGCATCCAGAGTACAAGCATAGCAGCGACTTTGTTTACGTTTGTACCAAGTTGGCGGAGCGCCAGGGTATGGTTTTCAAAGCGGCCGAATACAGCGAATATTACATCGAGCAGTTCAAGCCCACTGGCAAACCTTTGATGGAAATGTTGGTGGTGGCCTCACACTATTTTGAGCAGGGCGGGGCGCTGGATAAGGCGTTGAAATACTATCAGCGATTGGCCAAAGAGTTTGGAAATGAAGAGGTTGGGAAGCAAGCCATCGTGATGATAGATATGCTGAATTTGGGGCTTACAACGCCCGAGGCGCAGATGAATTACATCCTCCAAAAAGCGGCAAAAGATTCAGCCAGAACGGGGAATGCTCATTGATTCCTTCCATAGGGTACACGATTATTTGCGAATTTCGCTGACAGACAATTGCAATTTGCGATGTTCGTATTGCATGCCGGAGGAGGACTATGATTTTACCCCGGCAAGTCGGTTGATGCAGGCCAACGAAGTGGTGGCTATCGCCAAGGCATTTGTGGATGCGGGTGTGAAGAAAATCCGACTTACGGGCGGAGAACCTTTGGTGAGAAAAGATGCCGCTACTATCATAGAAAAATTGAGTGGTTTGGGGGCTGTTTTGACCATCACCACCAACGCCACCCGGGTGCATGAGTTTGCCGATTTGATGTGGGCTGCGGGCATGCGAACGATCAATGTGAGCTTGGATACGTTAAACCGCGACACCTTTTTGTTGTTGACCAAACGCGATTTGTTTGATCGGGTGAAAGAGAACATTGATGGGTTGTTGTTGAAAGGCTTTGGGGTGAAGGTGAATGCTGTGGTTATGAAGGGGGTAAACGATGCCGAAATTTTGGATTTTGTGCGATGGAGTGCGGCCTCTCCGGTGGATGTGCGGTTTATTGAATTTATGCCTTTTGAAGGCAATCATTGGCAGCAGGAAAAGGTGGTTACTTGGCAACAAATGTTGGAGGTAGTGCGTGCTGCTTATGGTGGGGATATAGAGCCGCTGCCGCGAAAGCCACACGAAACCGTGAAGCAGTATCGCTTGGCTGGTGCTAAGGGTACGTTTTCAGTGATCAGTACGTTGAGCGCTCCCTTCTGTGGCGATTGCAACCGCATGCGTCTGACTGCGGATGGCAAAATGAAAAATTGTCTATTTAGCAAGGGAGAAACCGATTTGTTGGCGGCACTGCGCAGGGGAGAGGATATCACACCCCTTATCCGTGAGACGGTGGGACTAAAAGCGATGGCATTGGGCGGACAGTTTTCGGCCGACATAGAAAATATCGATGCAAAAACCATTGTGAACCGCAGCATGATTACCATTGGCGGATAGTCTGTAAATTGCACCCCAATGACCCAAAGTTTAATTTCTGTGGCCGAGGCTAAGGCGCTGATTGGGGCGCATGTGTTGCGTTTACCCTCTACCCGAATGTTGTTGGGCGATGCTTTGGGTTTGGTTTTGGCCGAGGATGTGATTGCGCCATTGAACATGCCGGGATTTAACCAAAGCGCGATGGATGGCTATGCGTTTTCGTGGGAGGGTTTTTTACAGAATGGGGCATTGACGATTGTTGGGGAGGTGGCTGCAGGGGCGGCCGAGGCAGGGCCGAGACCCGCCCCCAATCAAGCCGTGAGGATATTTACTGGAGCCCCGGTTCCGGATGGGTTTGACACCGTGGTGATGCAAGAAAAGGTATCGGTGAGCCAAGGTGTATTGCACATCCTGGATGAAGGATTGGTGCAGGGACGGAATGTGCGTTTGGTGGGCAGTGAAATCGAGGAGGGTGCTTTGGCGATGCAGTCGGGGACACCCCTTTCACCGGCTGCCATCGGTTTTTTGGCCAGTTTGGGGATTACGCAGGTGTCGGTGATTCCAGCCCCAACAATTGCCTTGGTGGTCACGGGTGATGAGCTGCAGACGCCTGGAGTTGCATTGACTTTCGGACAAGTATATGAGTCGAATTCGCAGTTGTTGCAAGCGGCGCTGCAGTGGTTGCGATTTTCGCAAGTGAAAATTCATTATGCAAAAGACGATTTGGATTCGTTGACGCGCACATTGTTGGCGGCAGTTGAGGTTTCGGATTTGGTTTTGCTCACGGGAGGTGTAAGCGTTGGGGATTATGATTTTGTACCCAAAGCCGCCGCCGCCGCAGGGGTAGAGGCTGTTTTTCATAAAATCAAACAAAAGCCCGGAAAACCCTTGTTTTTTGGGGTGAAGAAGGGTGCAGCGGTTTCGGCGGATGGTGCAACGGCTTCGGCGGGTGGTGCTTATACAAAATCGGAAATAGGTTCTGCGAATCAAACGGTGGTTTTCGGTCTGCCAGGAAATCCAGCATCGGTATTGACCTGTTTTTATCAGTACGTCACGGTGGCTTTGGAAAATCTCTCTGGGAGGTCGGTTGCCATGAAGCCGTTTCGTGCTCAATTGCAATCGGACTACCAGAAACCCGCGGGCTTAACTCATTTTTTAAAAGCTGATTTGCATGCCGCTGCAGATGAGCATTCGTCTTCAATTGTATTCTTGATGGGTGCTCAAGAATCGTTTCGCTTGAGTTCGTTCGCGGTTTCCAATGCAATCGTTGAAATTCCTGCGGAAACCACAAGGGTTGAAAAAGGTGATTGGGTTAACGTTTACCCCATCCAATAAGTTCAAATTCTTTACCTTCGAAAACCATGTTTGCATCGGAAGTACTTCTTTGGCTCGGATTATTTTCCTTGGTGGCGTTTATGTATTCGGCGGTTGGACATGGGGGCGCGAGTGGATATTTGGCTCTTTTATCGCTTTATGATGTAGTGCCAGAATACATGAAGCCCATTGCGCTGGTATTGAATATGCTGGTGAGTGGCATTGCTTTCTTTCAGTTTTACCGACAAGGTCATTTTTTGTGGCGTCTTTTTTTGCCCATTGCGATATTCTCAGTTCCGATGGCGTACTGGGGCGGGTTAACACCGCTGAAGGATTTATGGTATCAGCGTGGATTGGGTATTTTTTTGGTGATTTCTGTGGTGATGCTGTTGTGGCCAAAAAGAAGAGAGGCGCCTACTTTGCTTCCCTTGGCTGACTCGAATTCAGGAACTTCGGGTACTGATGCACCGGATTCCGTGAACAAAAGGGTCGGTTGGTTGAACAAGAAAACAGGTGTGGCAGCTTTCATGGGTGCGGTCATCGGTTATGTCTCCGGTTTGTTGGGTATTGGTGGTGGAATTCTCCTTTCGCCGGTGCTTTTGATGATTCGTTGGACCCATCAAAAGCAAACGGCTGCCATTAGTGCGGCATTCATTTTTGTGAATTCGGCGGCTGGTTTGTACGGGTTTATTCAACAGCACACACCTTGGATAACAACCGCTCAAAAGTTGGGCGGCACTGCGGATACAATGCTGGCTGGTCGATGTGCTTTCGGAGATCCTTGGGTTCAGGTGGTGTCGATCCTCTCAGTGTTGATTTTGCCGGTTTTGTTGGGCGGTCTTTTTGGGTCGTGGTACGGCGCCAAGAAATTCAATCAAACAGCGATGAAATACATTTTGTGTGTGGTGTTGTTGATCGCTGCGATCAAATTACTTTTGTGACCATGCAGGTGAGGTTGTTGTTTTTTGGGAATTTAACCGATGCGGTGCCATCCTCCACATTGGATTGGGATTGGAATGGACAACGATTTGCTGTGGTTGATTTGCTACAATCTTTGTATGTGAATTATCCAAAATTAAAGGGGAAGACATTTCGAGTGGCCGTAAATCAGCAGTTTGTGGAGACCGATTTTGCCCTTACGGATGGCGATGAAGTTGCATTGATGCCACCATTTTCTGGGGGATAGGTTCATGGAAATGGAAGCGGACTTTTTGGATCGATATCAGCGTCAGCTGTCGCTCAGTGAAGTGGGCTTGTCCGGGCAGCGCGCGTTGCGCGCTGCCCGGATCCTGATTGTTGGGATGGGTGGACTGGGGTGCCCAGCACTGCAATACCTATCCGCGGCGGGCGTTGGTACCTTGGTCTTGGTCGATGACGATGAAGTGTCGCTCAGTAACCTACATCGACAAACCCTGTATTCACCCCAGCAAATCGGACAGAAAAAAGTACAAGTGGCCGCCGATTGGGTTCGCAGCCTCAATAAAGAAATTAAGGTGGTGGCCGTTGCAGAGAAATTTTCTGCGGTAAACGCGCTAAACTTGCTTCAATCCGTTGATTTGGTGGTCGATTGCACCGATACTTTTACCGCTCGATATGCCATCAACGACGCTTGTGCAGAGGCCGGTATCCCTTGGGTTTATGGCTCGATTGCGAAGTTTGAAGGACAAGTTTCGATTTTCAATGTGCCCAACAATGAATGGCAACAGGGCAATAAACGAGGGTTATCGCATTCCTTGAATTACCGCGATGTTTTTCCGAATCCGCCGGCAGATGGGGAAGTGCAGAATTGTGCAGAATCCGGTGTGTTGGGTGCTTTGGCCGGCATTGTGGGGTCGTTGCAAGCCCTGGAAGCATTGAAATTCTTGCTCAAAACGGAAGGCCTTTTGGTGGATCAGATGCTCACCTATGATGGATTGTTGCATCGAATGTTGAAATATCAATTGCGTTCAAACAATCCGTCAAAATCGTAACTTTACCCTCGCAAATGTTGGACAGAAAACCCAAAAATATCTTTGTTCAGGGTGCGATATCACCGCAAAAAATCGGCGAGGATATAGCCCATCACAACAAGAAAACCCAAATTGGCGCTCACAGCATTTTCATGGGTCAAGTAAGGGCCGATGAGTCGTTGAATGGGGCCGTAGAAGCCATTGAATACACGGCACACGAAGCCATGGCCTTGGAGAAAATGCACGAAATTCGCGAAGCCATTTTTGCCAAATATCCACTCACTTGTTTGCACATTACCCACAGTTTGGGTCGAGTGAATGTGGGTGAAATTTGTCTGTTTGTTTTTGCATCGGCAGTCCATCGGAAAGAAGCCATAGCGGCCTGTGAAGAAGTTGTAGAACACATCAAACAATCGCTGCCCATTTGGGGGAAAGAGATTTGTTCGAACCAAACATACCATTGGAAAGAAAATCGCCCATGATCAACATCACCCACAAATCAAATACCTTGAGAAAGGCCATTGCGGAAGCGGTGGTGAAAACCAGTTCCGAGGCAACCATTGCTGCGGTAAAAAATCGTGCGGTTCCCAAGGGGGATGTGCTGGAATTTGCGCGGGTTGCGGGTTTGTTTGCTGTTAAAAAAACGGCGGATATAATTCCTGATTGTCATCCGATGCCGGTTGAATTTACCTCGGTCAACTATACCTTCAGCGATACGGAAATTCATATTCAAATGGAAGTGCATACTGTGTATAAAACAGGGGTTGAAGTGGAGGCCATGCACGGTGTATCGGTGGTGGCGTTGACCTTGTATGATATGTTGAAACCCATCGACAAAGGCATTGAAATCGCCCACATTCGGTTGGTTTCGAAAACGGGTGGCAAATCGGATGCGCAAAAATTGGCCTTGCGTGAAGTGTGTGCCCGCAGCAAAGTGCAGGTGGTGGTTTGTAGTGACTCTGTATTTCGGGGTGATGCTCTGGACAAAGCCGGTGCCATGGTTGTTGAGCGATTGGTCGATCATGGAATGACCGTGAATCCTTTGGTTGTGGTGCCTGATGAGGTTGCGGCCATTCAAGCATGTGTGATGAACCATGTCCATGACCACAAGGTGGATGTTTTGCTGTTTGTGGGTGGAACGGGGCTATCGCACCGCGATGTTACCCCCGAGGCCGTACGGCCGCTTTTGACCCGAGAAATTGAAGGGATTATGGAGGTTGCCCGACGCTACGGTCAAGACAAAATGCCTTTTGCTATGCTGTCGAGAGGGGTTGCTGGAATGGTCAATGACACGTTGGTGGTTACTTTACCCGGTTCAACCAAGGGTGCTCAGGAAACGATGGACGCTATTTTTCCTGCGGTCATGCATGTATTTGCTGTAAAAGACGGGCAAAAACACGGTTGAAATTAGTAAGGAGAAACGTAGGTAGATTTCTTCTGGTTGGGTTTTTTCTTGAAATCTCCACGTTTCCATGCTTCCAGGAATTGGACCCATGCGCCCGGACTGAAATAGTTTTGGGGAGGGGCTTGTTTGTAATAGTACAATTGGTTTGCGCGGGATTGGGCCAAGAGTTGCTGACTCATGTTGGGGTCGGCGGGTCTAAGGCGTTGCTCTTCTTTCAGTGCCTCTGCTTCTAGGTTCTGACGGGCCCTTTCATAGGCGTCGTCGGGAATGTCTTTGGTAACAAATTCGTTTTCAAAGAGTGTTTTTAATGGCAGGGCGCGAATGAAAATGGCCGACATCTGTATGGTGTCTTGGGTCATCAGTTTAATGATGCTGTATCGATTGCCATGCAGGGTATCGGGTACTACGTGCCATGAGGGCTCTTGTTCCACTTGTTGAAAAAGGATGGTGTCTCCTTTTTGCACCACCACATCGAAATGGCCCATGTAATCGGTAAATCCGATGAGTCCGCGTTTTGGGGTGCGGATATTGACAAAGGGAATGGGTTTGAGGCTGTCTGAGGTCAATACCAATCCGGTAAACAGAATGTACGGATTGTTTTGTTTGCCGGGTTGGGCTTTGAGGGGATTGAGGCTACAGGTGCAAGCCAAAATCATGATCCAAATCCAGCGAAGTCTCATTATTCAAAGATAACCAAAAAGCAGAGACGTGATTACATTGGAATCAACCATCCCATAAGAATCATCAATAATACGATGAAGGGCGTAGCAACTTTTTTGGTACAAAGGAGGGTAAGGGTGATGGCAAAAACGCCTACTTGTAAGGCCACGTGCTGGTTAAATTGATGGAATTGCTGCCAAAAGTAATAGTTTATGAGCAGGGCTGCTGTTAGAATGAAACCCACCGCTGCGGCGAAAATGCCATCTAGGGCCAATCGGATGGAGCGATGTGCTTGCAAACGGTGCCACAAAGGATAGGCAAAGAAAACCATGAGTGTGCCTGGCATAAAAACGGCAATTAAACCAATGAGGCAACCCATGAGTTGGTAAAATGTATTGTATCCAAACGATTTCATGGCCATAGAGTTGACGTAGACCATGAAATTGAAATTGGGTCCGGGAAGTGCTTGTAATAATCCAAGTCCGGTATTGAATTCTTGGGGCGATAAGCGATGGTGGTAAACAACGTATTGTTCGTGGCTCATCGCGGCGAGGGTGTTTCCGCCCCCAAAGCTCAGTGCGCCGATGCGATAGGTGTTTTCGAACAGTACAAAGGGGTGTGCCAATTGGAAGTACTCTGCATTGTTGTTCAATGCCAATCCAACGCCACCCACCACCAAAAAGATGGTCCCAAAAGCGGTCAAGTTTCTCCAGCGTATGGGTTTGGGTTGCTGAATGCTAACCAAGGGCAGTTCGTATTTGTTGAATTTGGCGCTCAAGATTCCGGCCAAGACCATGCCCAGCGGGAATAATAGCGGGGAGTTGATCATGAAGCCAAGAATGCCAAAAACGATGAAAATGCCATAATTTAACTTGGACTTCCTTATCCAAGGCGCCATTGAAATGACCGAATAAGCCAAAAAAGCAGCAACCATTGGCTGCATGAATTGCAAATGTCCGGCACCCAAAAATTTGGGCGATAAGGCTATGATGCTCATCAGAATTGCCCCCGGAAGGGACCAGGCAACCAAACTCAAGAGGGCCAGGGTAGGTCCCCCCATCTTAAGCCCCAATACCGTGATTGTTTGGGTTGTTGAAGGTCCGGGTAGTAGGCTGCAAAAAGCATTGACATCTTTCAGTGTGTCTTGATCAAAGAATCGATGTTTGTCGACCAAGCGCCTCTTAAACTGCGGAATGTGCATTTGTGGACCACCAAATGCCGTGATTCCCAACCAAAATACCGCCCGCAAGAATTTGATATGTCTCGCCTTTGTTATCTTTGTGGTATGCTGTTGAGACATGAAATCGTTCGCTTGTTAAGCAAAGTTGCGAAAAATCTTGCATTTTGTGGGTTGTTTGTCATCTTTTTTATGAGCGCCTGCGGTCAATCGGGTGCGGAATCTGCCGATAAGCAAACTCTGATGCTCCAATACAGCGATTCCTTGTGGCAAGAGCACAAGTTGGTATCGTCGCTATTTCGGTACAAGTTGGATGTGATCAAAGACCGCAAAGTGGAAATGAAAGCCACGTTGCAACAATTGAAATTTGCTTCTTCATCGTCTTTGAGCGAGGAACAGCAAGCGCAAATCGTGAAGTATGAAGCGGTTTATCGCGTGTACCGCGACATCGTGGAAACCTATACAAACACGGTTTTGCGGGCTGAAGAGTTGTTTTACGCCATCAAGGGGTTGGAAATACAAGTAAAGGCTGGGAGTTACGGAACCGGCAGTGAAACTGAAAAGTTGGCGCAATTCAAAAAGGAGTTTCAATCCCTGAAACAAAAACTCGACGCCCTTTTGGTGGATGCAGAATTCATTGATCACCAACTGTCTGCAGTGGAACCGGCCTATCAGAGCACCGCGGAAAAAGTGGAGTCGTTGGTGGAAAAGAAAGCCCTGTAAAACCGGTCAAATACCACCTCGATGGCTTCCTCCGTGGGGTGCATTTTATCTGCTTTGAAATACTGCCAATCATTGAGCTCTTCGCGGATGATTTCGTAGGCGGGGAAATAATGGACCTTTGCTTGCTGCTCCATCAGGATCTCGCCCAACGCAGAAATCAAGGTTGATTTTGACGCCAAATTCTCTTGAACCCCATCCCTCAGATGTCTGACCGGACTTACCGTGATCACAATGTGGGCATGGTCGTTTATTTGTCGCAAAGTAGTCAAAAGCCCTGCAACATCGTTTTTAATCTGCGCATGCAAACTCAGCGTTTTCCGAAATTCTTGCTGAGGCAGTTTGTGGCAATTGCCAACAAATTGTTGGGTGGGTAGGTGCTCGTAGATCCAAGCTGTTCCCAGGGTGATGCCAATGATCTGGGCTTGTTGAATGTCGATGTAGGCTTGTTGGGCGATGGTGTAAATCTCTTCAAACAGTTGGGCGGGATGGGTGTTTTGAAACCGATTCGCATGTTGAAGGCTGTGAAAAATGCCTTGGTGCTCATAGAAATCGGTGGTTTGCAAGGCGGACTCAAACGCAGACCGATTTGCTGCCTGAGCGATCAATGCACAGTTGTTGTGGAGCGCCTTGGGATGGAA
The DNA here is from genome assembly GCA_046074125.1 of Bacteroidota bacterium. Taxonomy (GTDB): domain Bacteria; phylum Bacteroidota; class Bacteroidia; order NS11-12g; family UBA955; genus UBA955. The sequence goes on along the minus strand of JBJTNN010000183.1, from coordinate 2,208 downwards.
AATGACACCAAAGGGGTTGGCGAATGATGCATGCCCTTTTGCCATAATTCTGTGATGCATTTCTTCACCGAAGCAAGATCCCATGAAAAAACACGAAGCGTTTTTGGGTAAATCAACCTGTGGTGGGAAGATGACTGCGGTTTTATCCTTGGGTGATTGAAATGGCCGACTCACAACTACAAACCAACGGCTTTTTGTTGATTTTGGCCACAGTGGAGAGTAGATTGTCAGCAATTTGCAAGTTCTGTCCCTATTTTTGTTGATATGAGATTGTTGTTTCTTGTCCTCAGTGTTTGGTTTTCAAACCTTTGTTTGGCTCAGCTGAGTGGGAATTATACCGTAGGTGGAAGTGCCTCTGCCACCAACTACGCTACTTGGGCAGATTTTTCTGCGGCTGTGGCAAGTAATGGCGTATCGGGCAATGTGTCGGTGAAAGTAATGTCTGACCTCACCGTTACAGCTGCGGTTGAATTCAAGCAAAATGCAAGCAATCCTACATCCTCTAGCAAGAAGATTTCTATCGATGGCAACGGCAAAAAGCTCACCGGGGCAGTTAGCTATGAGGTGCTTTGGTTGAATGGCCTTGATTTTGTGGATGTGTCTAACCTGAGCATCGTCAATAGCGGTACTTCAAGCTCAGGCATCTGCCTGCGGATGTCGGGCGGTGCCGATGACAACACTTTCAGCGGCTGTACTTTTGAGTTTTCGAACATTGGAAGTACCACCAAGTCACCGTCGGCTTATGTGGCTTTTGCTTCTTCGCAAACCAATGTGCTTACCGTAAGTTCTTCGAACAATGGGGTGCGCAATTCCTTTAAAAATTGTGTGATGACCACTTCGGCAAGCAATAGTCCAGGGCCTTTGTACGCGGTGGTAGATCAACAGGGATCGGCAACGTATGCGGGTACGGGTACAGAAAATGTCTTTTCTGGAAACAGCATCAAGAATTTTTTCAAGACGGCCTTTTTGCTGCAGTATGTGAACGGAGAGGTGGTGACTGGAAACGACATCAGCCGGAGTGCGGTTGGTAGCGGGGCTCCCATTGATTCGGTGGTGACGGCGGTGCGGATAACAAACGGGGCGTGTACCAATGCCTCGATTCAAATTAGCAGCAATATCATTCACGATTTGCCTTATGCCGGTGCGGTATCGAGTGGCACCACCAATATTATCAGTCGCTTTTGGGGTATTGCTGCGGGAGCGGTTTCAGGGAAATCCACTTACCCTGTGGTCATTGAATCGAACGTGATGAAACGCATCGCGGTTTACAACAACGTTTCGGGAATGGAGGTTACAAAAGGACAGTTTTTCTTGTTCAAAAAGAATGAATTAAATCGGTTGTGGGCGGAGAAATCTGGGGACTCTTACGGGTTTAACTTGCAGAGCTTAACAGACATGCAGGTGATGGGCAATGTGGTGAGAGGCTGTCAGTTTGGTAACAACAGTGGGATGGCACGCCTATTTTATTTCGGCAATTGTGGTAATTCGAGTTACGATTGGAATCAGATTGAGGACAATGTGTTGGATTCCAACAAGTCTGGTGACGCGATGGGGTGTATCGGCGTGTATGACGATGGTGATTGGCAAATCAACCGCAATAAGATTGTGTTGAATGTTACTACCTCCACCAAAAGCAGTCTCAATGGAGTGTATCTGTCTTTTTTGCACGATGTAGTCTTCAATTCCAACATGATTGTGCGGAATGAAGGGTATAACCAAACCGACAATTTTTATGTGGTAAACTACAATACGGGGTACAAAACGGAGGTGCGTCAAAACACGGTGTACAGCCGTCCAAGTAGTTTGTCGACCCACGTTGGTCTGGGCTATTACATGGAGGATGAATCGGAGGTGACATTTGTTGGGAACATATTGGACATCCGTGGTGATGATTTTGGGTTTGGCATCAATGTTTGGTCATCGACCAAAATGAAGGAGTTGAACCACAATACTTGTTACGTGAATTTTGCGGGTGGTGAGCAGTGGGGTGTGGAGTCGAATTACTATGGAAGTTGGTCGGACTATAAATCTGGCGGCACGGCAGGCAGCGGGGAATATTTTGGCAATCCTGGCTGGGTAGACATCGCTAAAAACGATTTCCGCTCAACCATTTTTGAAAACCAAAACAATGTGCCAACGGTGGTGAGTAATGGTTTGGATGTTACTGGGAACCAGCGTGCCACGGGGAAATCGGACAGGGGAAGTTGG
>JBJTNN010000182.1:0-3179 GCA_046074125.1 Bacteroidota bacterium | reverse complement strand
CAGGTAGAATCAATGAGCATTATGGACTCGGTGTGGATTATGACTACATCGGCTCAGGAAAAAAGCCAAGTTTTAGAACGGGTATTGCCGCGCAAGAATTCAAAAACAACATGAATCAGCAGGAAGATGAGCTCAGTGGCTATGTAAACTTGAAGCAAAATATCAAAAACACCCGATTGGGTATGGATTTGAGCGGCACGTATATCAATATGATACAGGCTTTTGATCCCAAAAAATTCCAAGGGAAATCGCACAACCAACAGTTGTTCGTGGATGTTTTTCCTTACGTTCAGTTCACCCATGCACCCACAAAACTCAATTTGAAAATTGGGGCAATTACTACCTACAATGTATCAACCTTAGATTCTATGCCCAGTGAAAATGCGTTCAAAATAAATCCCTATGTGAATTTCGAAAAGACATTAACCGGGTTAAACTTGAACATATACGGAGGTCTTGATGGTGGATTAAAAAAGAATAGCTTCCGTAGATTGAATGCGATGATGCCCTTTTTTGCGGATTCTATCGCGGTAAAAAACACTTACGACGAGGTGAACTTGTTTGTGGGTATCAAAGGGAAAATCACACAAAATGCTGAATTCGCCTTGGATATGGGTGGTTTCAGCAGTTCGAATTATGGCTTGGTGGTTTCAAATGTTGAAGTCAATGCGTTGGGCAAGAAAGTGAACGACAGTTTGGGAAGCCTCCAAATGATGTATGCGCATGTAAACAGCGTCTATTTCAGATCCATGATCAAATATCACCTTGGAGAGAAATTGAAAGTGAGTGCCCATGCCAAGGTGGTGAATTATGGCGTAGACCAGGGCAATGATTATGCTTGGCACTTACCGGGCTTTACGTACAGCGTAAACAGCAGCTACACTTTGGGGAAAAACTTGGAACTGAATGCTGGAGTTGATGGTATGAGCAAACGTAGAAATCAAATTTACGTGAATGGCAGCACCAGCGCTCGTACAATTGAAATGAAAGGCTTTATGGATCTTCATGCCCGTGTGGATTACCGGATTAACGGCAAGGGTCGTATTTGGCTTCAAGGCAGTAATTTGTTGGGTAACCAATATCAAATGTGGTATGGCTTCCCCAATTATGGCCTAACGTTGATGGGCGGATTGGCAATATCAATCTTCTAAAATATCCCAAAAAACGTGTAATATTGTAAGTATGAATACTCAGTCAGTTGTTGCCGCGATCTCCCATGTTCTCCACGAGCATGAGTGTGCTGTGGTTCCTGGCTTTGGAGCCTTCATTCTTCGTAAAAACTTTGGCATCGCTAATCCATTCTCAGGGCAGATTAAACCCGCCTCTCACAGCATTTATTTTAATGCTGACATCAAAGAGGACGACGGATTCGTAGCCAATGCGCTCAAAGAACATTTCGGTTATTCATTTAAGCAGGCAAGTCAATCACTGATTGATTTTGGCAACCAAATAACGGAAGTCACATTATCAAATGGCAACTTCCGACTTGGGTTTTTGGGTGCATTTCACCGCAATCCTGTGGGTGAGTTATTTTTCTTGGCCGATGCCAACTTGAATTTGAGTTTACAAACCTTTGGCCTGCCGAACATTCATTGGCAATGGAAAGCCCAGGTTTCGCAAATCCAAAACGCTCACACCTCTCCCATTGCCTCTATTGTATCAAACGACATTCCGTCGTTGGAAATGGAACCATCGTCCCATTCTACGGAAGAAGTATCGCAAAGTACACCCATACAACCCGAGGAAATCCCATCGTTGACTGAAGAGGAGCAACACAGCAACTTTACAGTTTCAAAGCGGTCACAGCCGTGGTTGTGGCGCGCGGCGGCTTCATTTTCTATCATCAGCATCGGCGCGGGGATTTTGATGACGGTGGCACAGATTTGGTCGGTAAGTTCTGGCCAAGACCTAGCCAGCCTAATGCCTCAAGACTCGCAGGTCCAGCAGATTCAGCACAAACCTTCTGTCCATTTGTCGAACGAAATCCATAGCATCAAAGAGGAATTAGACACAAACAGTACTATTTCCCACAGCATAGATTATGGCACCGGTACTGAGGGAATCACCAAGTTTTATGAATCACTGCTGAACCTTAAGGGCAAGTATATCGTTTCTGGTGGCTCCTACATCACCCTAGAACTGGCAAACAGGGAATGTCTTTTGTGGCAAAAATTGGGGATTGATGCTTGTGTGGTATCAGTAAAGCGAAGCAGTTTACACAAGGTGGTTTTGGGCAAATTCTCTGATGAGGAAAGGGCCTCTAACTTTGCTGAATCAATAAAAAATATGCCAACCGGCACATTATCTGTATCTGATGTGGCGTTAGATTGGAAATAGATATGGCGCATTATCAAATTGAAGAAAACCTTACCACCACAACCAATCAGCGGGTTGTATCATGGGTAATAAGTCTCACGGCCTCCGCCATTATTCTTGGGATGCTGTGGTTTGTACATATTTCAATACCAAATCCTCCTTTTGAAAATAAAAAGGGATCGTTGGTTCTCGACTTTGGAATGGTGGAAGATGTGAGTGCGGGTAGACCCACCGATGGTGGTCCATCGCCCACTCCGCCAGCGCAAGGCGGTGCGCCATCGGAAGGACCTTCGAGCAATCAGCCACAAAGCGGTGGTGTTGGACCTGTTGTCACGAGCGAGGCTCAGCCTGAAACACCCAGTTTACCTCCCATTGATCCGCCAAGTTCTGACCGTCCGCCGAGCGACAATCCCAAAATCAAGGTAGATTTCACTAAGATTGGTAAGCGCAATGGTACAGGCGGTGTTGGGGACCCTAATGGGGTGAAAAATGGCGTTGGTAGTACGGGTTCTGGCAAGGGCGGCAACAATGGTGGCGTTACAGGCAACTATGGCGACCGTGTTACCAGCAACAAGGGCAATGCCAATTTTAGCGCAAAATTCACCAAGTATTCAATGTCCTCGGATTTTGACAACCCCAATACAGACGCTTATGGCAAAATCATCGCCCGCGTTCGGGTAGACTGCAATGGTGCATGGAAGGTGATTGAATGGAATGTGAGTGGTACCACATGGAATGGTTCTGATGACGATATGATTGCAACTTTTACCAAATTTTTAAAGCGATCTCAGTTTGAGAAGAATGGCGATGGTTGCGGTGAGAGTGCATTGGTTACCCTAGACGTAAAGAAAACTTATTAAGCA
>JBJTNN010000181.1:0-4244 GCA_046074125.1 Bacteroidota bacterium | reverse complement strand
CATGTATCCCGAGGTTTTGCGCGATCACATTCGCAAGTGCAAGCAGGCCACAGATAAGCCTTTTGGGGTGAATGTGCCGTTGTTGTATCCAGACATTGAGCAGCATTTGTCGATTTTGGTTGAGGAGGGGGTAAAAATTGTATTTACAAGCGCTGGCAATCCGGCGAAATATACGGGTTGGTTGAAGGAGCGAGGCTGTACGGTGGTGCATGTGGTTGCCAACACCAAATTTGCGAGGAAGTGTGAGGACGCGGGGGTTGATGCGATTGTGGCGGAGGGGTTTGAGGCAGGTGGACACAACGGCAGGGAGGAAACCACCACGATGTGTTTGATTCCCTTGATTGTTGATTGTGTGTCGGTACCGGTGATTGCGGCGGGCGGCATTGGTTGTGGTCGAACAATGGCAGCGGCGATGTGTTTGGGTGCTTCGGGCGTTCAGGTGGGGAGTCGGTTTGCTGCGGCGGTTGAGAGCAGTGCGCATGCGCTGTTCAAGGAGCAGATATTGTTGGCGGCTGAGGGTTCTACGGAGTTGACGTTGAAGGAGATCACGCCGGTGCGGTTGTTGAAGAATCCTTTTTATCAATCGGTGATGGAGGCGTATGAGCGGGGGGCTGATGTGGAAGAATTGAAATTGTTATTGGGAAGGGGCCGAGCGAAGCGAGGCATGTTTGAGGGTGATATGGTGGAGGGAGAATTGGAGATCGGACAGATCAGTGCAAGGATCAATCGCATAGAAACGGCGGCTGAAATAGTGGAAGATATGGTGAGTGGCTATCGGGCCATCGCAGAGAATCGTTCGTTTTTTGATTATTAGGATGTTGGACCAATTGGGCAATTCTTGGAAGGTCATTTACTGCGCGAGTCGGCAGGAAAAGAAGGTATCGGCGTATTTATCGCAGCGAAACATCGAGCATTATTTGCCATTGGTGAAGTCGTTGCGGGTATGGAGCGACCGCAAAAAGTGGGTAGAGGTGCCGTTGTTCAACGCATATTTGTTTGTACGTCCAACCGAAATCCAGCGCGACGAGGTCTTACAGATTCCTGGGGCGGTGATGTATTTGCGATACAATGGGAAGGATGCGATTGTGCCGGACCGCGACATCGATTTGATCAAGCGATTGATAGAAAAGGGGTATCAGGTGCAGCAGCAGGATGCCACGGTGGAATTGCAGCCGGGTGATTTGGCGGAGGTGTTGGATGGTCCGTTCAAGGGCGAGGAGGTGGAGGTGCATTATCAGGACGACGAAGTGTATGTGGTGGTGTCTGTGGAAGGATTTTCTAACAGTTATAAGGTGAATTTACCGCGGGAAGTGTTAAAATTGAAGAAGAAAAGCAAAGACCGCGAGAAATCATTATGGTAGGAAACACAATATTATTGCTATCGCCGCACACGGATGATGCGGAATTGGGCTGTGGAGCTACCATTGCCAAGTTGATCAGACAGGGAAAGAAGGTGTATTATGCCGCTTTCAGTGCTTGCGAGCAGAGTGTGATTGAGGGGTTTCCGAAGGACATTCTCATCCATGAGGTGAGGGAGGCCACGGCGGCGTTGGGCATTTTGCCGGAGAATTTGTTTTTGTATCGCTATGAGGTAAGGACGTTCAACTACCGCAGGCAGGAGATTTTGGACGATTTGATTCGGTTGCGCGAGGAATTGAAGCCGGATACGGTGATGATGCCTTGTTTGCACGACATCCATCAGGACCACAAGACCATGGCGGAAGAGGCGTTGCGGGCGTTCAAGTTTTGCAATGTGTTTTGTTATGAGTTGCCGTGGAACAATTTGAATTTCAATACGGCGGCGTTTGAGGTGGTGAGTGAGGAGGATGCGCAGGCGAAGGTGGCGGCTTTGTCGAAGTACCGCAGCCAGGCCCACCGGCCGTATGCCAATGAGGAATTTTTACGCAGTCAGTTGCGGATGCGCGGGGTTCAGGTATCGCGGCGATACGCTGAAGTTTTCGAAGTGGTACGCATGATTTCGGAATAGCGATGGGTACCACACCGGATAGCTCGGGGCGGTTGGTGCGGGGTGCGGAGCGATGGTTTTTTTACGCGGTTTTATTGGTGGTTGTGGTGGCGGCGGTGTTGCGGTTTGGGTGGATGATGTCGATTCCGTTGACCAACGATGAAACATCGGCATTGATGCGTTTGCGGGTATCGGGTTTGGGGGAGTTGATCAACGGGGTGGTTTGGAACGACGGCCATCCGATGTTGGTACAGGTTTTTTTGTGGTATTGGACGAAGTGGTTTGGAACGTCGGTGTGGGTTGTGAAGTTGCCATTTTTGTTGTGTGGTTTTGGGTCGGTGGTGGTGATGATACACATTGGGATGCGGTTGGGGAGGCCATGGGCGGGTTTGATGGTTGCGGCGATGCTGGCCACACTGCAATTTCCGTTGATGTACAGTGAGATTGCCCGTCCGTACGCACCTGGATTGCTGTTGTGTTTATGGTCGTTCTATTTGTGGCTACGCTGGGTGTGTTTGTGCGGGGGCGATTCTCCGCGGGTGGGGGTGTTGGCAGGTCCGATGGGATTGTTGTCGTTATCGGGGTATTTGGGGGCATCGAATCATTATTTCAATGTATTGTTTTTGGGGTTGTTGTTTTTGGTGGGGTTGGGTTGGTTACCACGTCGGTATTGGCTGAGGTATTTGTGGCCATGGGCGTTGATGGTGGCGTTGTACGGTCACCAGGTGGGGATTTTCTTTCATCATTTGACGGTTGGAAGTCCGGGATGGTTATCGGTGCCAACGGTGGAAACGTTGGGGAAGCATGTGTTGTATTCGGTGGGATACAGTGTATGGGTATGGGATTTGTGGTTGTTGGTTGGGTTGGTGATTTTGGTTTTGAGGATGAGGGGCCCCCGCGAAGCGGGGGAGACAGACGCGGCGTTGGGCTTTGTGCCTTTTGATGTCCGCGGGTTTGTTACGGTGTTGTTGTTGTATTTGATGCCGTTGTTGATTGCCTTTTTTTATTCGGTGTATCGCGCACCGGTATTTCAGGATTCGGTATTGTTGTTTTCTTTTCCTTTTGGTTTGTTGTTGGTGTTTTGGTGGTTGGATTCTGTGCGTTTTCCATATCGCATGAAGGTGGCGATATTGGTGGTTACGTTGGGGTTGAATGTATATACGTTGGCGGTGGACCGCAGGCATTTTGCTTTGTTTGGCAATCAGTCGTACGACGGGGCGGTGCGAACTTTTCAGCGTTGGGGGTTGGGTGATGGATTGGTAACGGCTGGGGGTAATGGGGGTAAGATTGGGGATTCTGCCTCGATGTGGGTATATGGGTTTGAGCCATTTTTCATGGAATTTCATGCGGATGCGTTGGGATGGAATTTGAAGGGGTTAAAATCGAGGGGTATGGATGTGCGGTATTTGCGGGAGGAGACGGACGATTATGGGTTGTTCCGGGATCGGTTGCAGTTGCTGCGGGGCGATGATTTTTATTATGTGAACATGGTGGGCATGGATCCGATGTTGCGGGTTTGGATTCAAGAGGCTTTTCCGTCTTTGGTGCGCGAGGCGATGGGGCCGGGGTACCACGTGATGCATTTTTCGAAGAGGGGGGTTGGGAAGGGGCCTTTGTATCGGACAGAAAAAGTGATAGACGTGGGAATTATGGGGAATACGGCGGGGATGGTGAGACAACAGTATTTTCCGGTTTGTGGTGTGGCGTTGGACTCTTTGGGGGAGGCTCGGTTTTCGGCGGAATTTGTGGCTGAGGCGGAGGTGGTATTGCCTCGTAGTTTGGTGAATGTGAGCGACTTGCGGTTGGCGATTTCGATTGCGGATGCCCAGGGAAGATCGGTGCGTTTTTTGGATCGGGGATTGGGGGACATGGATTACCGGCTGGGGGAGGTGACGGGGTTGAGCGACAGTTTGTGTGTGGTAAAATTGTATTTGTCGGGACGGCTGGTGGATGTGCCTTGGGGTGCTTGGCGGAATCATGGCGGGGTGGGTTCTGGGTATCAGATGCAGGCGTTTATTGATAATGCAGGTAGGTATTTGATTGGGGTGAGGCGCATTGTTTGCACGTTTTGGGAAGGGAATGGCGAGGTGTATGGGTTGGTGAATCCGCGAATTCCGTAAAAGTGGACATCCTGCGGTGGGGGTAAGGGAAATCGCGGTAAATGACTAAATTCGCAACTCATGGAGATCCTATCGCAGTTGATTTTTGCCTTGATTTTGGGCGCAGGTATTTGGATGTTTGCTGGGCGTGTGCAGTTCATCCGCAGGAATATTTTGTT
>JBJTNN010000180.1:0-5291 GCA_046074125.1 Bacteroidota bacterium | reverse complement strand
ACTAAACTAAACTAAATCAAATGGTTACACAATTACTTAACACAGTTGCATCCAGCAGTGAGTTGGATCTTCTGACCGGAACTTCACTTCCGTCGTACATTGCTTTTACCTTCTTCGTAGGTACTATGGCAATGATGGCGGCTTCTGTTTTCTTCTTCTTCGAGATGCGCAATGTTGCAGAGCGTTGGAGAACTTCTATGTTGGTATCAGGTTTGATTACCTTCATCGCTGCCGTGCACTACTACTACATGCGCGGTTTCTTCATGGAGCACCAGTCATCGCCCACTTTCTTCCGTTACGTGGATTGGTTGTTGACCGTTCCTTTGATGTGTGTTGAGTTTTATTTGATCACCAAAAAAGCAGGTGCTAAATCTGGCTTGTTGTGGAAATTGATTTTCGCTTCAGTTGTGATGTTGGTAACTGGTTACTTCGGAGAAGCAGTATGGCGCGAGTCTAGTGTTCTTTGGGGTGTAGTATCAGGTGCTGCTTACTTCTACATTGCTTACTTGGTATGGTTCGGCGAAGTTGCTGCTTTGGCAAACACCGCAGGTCCAGCAGTAGCAAAAGCTACCAAGACTTTGGCTTGGTTCGTATTGGTAGGATGGGCTATTTATCCTTTGGGTTACATTTTGGGTACCCCAGGTGGTTTGTTCGGAATTACCTTCAGCGCAGACACACGTGTGATGGATGTTATCTACAACATCGGTGACGCAGTGAACAAAATCGGATTCGGTTTGGTTATCTACGCTTTGACTCAGGCAGATAAAGATTAATTTCTTTAGATGTATAGATTAGCCAAAAAGGCCCGCGAAAGCGGGCCTTTTTTGTTTGGTATCTCTCCTTAATAGGGTTGGTGCCGATGAAGCAGCAATCAATCCATGATAAACCCTTGGGCCTTCTTCACGAAACGCTCCAAGGATTCTCCTTGCAACTGTCCGCGCTGTAGCATCGCCAAGTCCATGCAGTACTGCAACAATTCGCTTCTGCTTTCGCCGTCCTTGCTCAATACCTTGCCAGCCAACGCGTGGTTGGTATTCACCACCATGGTTTGTTTGTTCAAGCCCATGTTGCCATACGGGAATCCGTTGCCCATCTTCGCCATGTCTTCCATCCTGCGCTCCCACTCGTTGCGATGCACAGAGATAAAGTCGTCTTGCGGAGGCAATGATTCAATTTTTACTTCAAAGGCCAACTCGTTCACCACAGATTTTACGCTTTCTTCCAAGGTCTTGCGCTGCTCTTCGCTCAACACCGATTCAATGGTTACCTCTTTTTCAATCAGTTGATCCATCGGACCGCCATCTACGCAACGGAACTTCACTTTTTCGAACTTGCCCTCGCACCATCCGGCGAAATGGGTATCGAGCGGACCGTTTAATACCACCACTTCGTAGCCCTTGTCTTTCGCCGCTTTGATGTTCATGTGCTGAACGGCGGTGTCGGTTGAGTACAAAATCACCGTTTCACCATTTTTATCGGTCTGATTGATTTTCGCATGATCAATCCACTCTTGAATGGTGTACAACTTGCTTTCGGTGGTCTTCAATAAGCAGATGTCTTTGGTGCGCTCGGCAAATTTCTCGTCGGCCACCATGCCGTACTTCACAAACAAATCCAAATATTCCCATTTGCCATCGAAATCGGTGCGATCGGCTTTGAACAGCTCATTCAATTTATCGCTCACCTTTTTGCTGATGTGCTGGGTGATTTTCTTCACATTGGCATCGCTCTGCAACGAACTGCGTGATACGTTCAATGGAATGTCGGGCGAGTCAATAACCCCCTTCAACAATACCAAATACTCGGGCAATACGTCTTTCACATCCTCGGTAACAAACACCTGGTTGCAATACAACTGGACACGGTTTTGACGGTTGTCGATGGCTTCGTTCACCTTGGGGAAGTACAACACCCCGGTGAGGTTGAACGGATAGTCGGTGTTGATGTGAATGTTGAACAACGGCGCTTCTTGGGCTGGGTAGAGCTCTTCGAAGAATTTTTTATAATCCTCCGACTCCAATTCTGCGGGCTTTTTTGTCCAAATGGGCTGCGTATTGTTGATGTCTTCGCCGTCAAATGTGATGGGTACGGGGAGGAAGCGACAGTATTTACGCAACAATTCGCGCAGTTTCCACTTCGATAAATAGGTTTCAGCGTCTTCGTCGGTCAGGTGCAAAATCACATCTGTTCCGCGCTTTTTGCGTTTTCCTTTACCGATGTTATAGCTGGTAGCACCATCACAGTCCCAATGAACCGCTTGGGCGCCTTTTTGATACGATTTTGTTTCGATGGTTACCATTTTGGAAACCATGAATGCGGAGTAGAATCCCAGACCGAAGTGACCGATCATTTGATCAGGGTCTTTGTCTTTCCACTGTTCTGCGAATTCACGGGCACCCGAAAATGCCAACTGGGTGATGTATTTTTCTACCTCTTCTTCTGTCATCCCGATACCGGAATCAGAAATGGTCAAGGTTTTGGCTTTTTCATCGAAACTGATTTCCACTTTGCAGTTGTCGATGGGGTCTTCAAACTCACCCACACGCGAAAGGGTGCTGAGTTTTTTGGTGGCATCCACCGCGTTGCTCACCAATTCACGAAGGAAAATTTCCTGGTCGGTGTACAGGAATTTTTTGATGATGGGGAAAATGTTCTCCGATTGAACTGAAATCTGTCCTGTTCTCATGCGATGGCATTGGCAATCCATGTACCATTTCGGAAGAACTGAAATTTTGTCATACCGATGCGTTTCAGTCCCTGATTTTGTTGGTTAAAGGGTTACTATCTGACAGATTTTGGCAAAAATTGCCAAAGAAATTTTTGTATCGGCATACTTTGCCAGCGGTGATGGCGCGGTTGTCAATTACCATGAATTTTGCTTTATGAGAATGAAATCAAAATCATACTTAGAGAATATGGTTAAATTTGTATTGATGAAAAAGAAGTTGACGTTGTCGGTTGATGAGCAATTGGTTGAGCGAATGAAGGCGTTGGTTTCAAGTAGTGGACTGTCGCTCTCTGCGGTAGTTGAACAGTTTTTTGCTCAGCAGTTATCGAGGGTATCTGAAACAAAAGAAACGCAAGTGCAATCCAGCGAAGATCCATTCATTTCAAAGTTTGGCGGAATTATTTCGGGTTACGGCACACTTACCGATGCTGAAATTCGCGAAATGGTGTATTCGGCACGTTCAAATCATAGCGCATAGTTTCGTGATTTCTCCCAAAGATTTTTTGAGGATGCATTCGCAGAAGGAGTGATTTTTGTAAGATCTCATGGAGAACGGACCGCAGTTTAAAAAAACCTTAACCCCCTCGCAGGCAAGACCCAAAATCGAAAAGTTTTGTGCCTACCAGGAGCGAAGTCACCTGCAAGTGAAACGCAAATTGTTGGGTTATGGTTTAAACCACCTCGATGCGGACATCCTGCTGGTAGAACTCATGCAGGCCAACTTTCTCAACGAAGAGCGGTTTGCCATGGCCTATGCACGGGGTAAATTCAAAATCAAAGGCTGGGGAAAAGCAAAAATCAAACAGGGACTCAAGCGCGAAGGCGTGGGTGAAAAATTGATACAGCAGGCCTTGTCGTCGCTGGGACTCGACGATTACCTCAAAACCCTACACACGCTGGCAGAGAAAAAATGGCCACTCATTAAAGGACAGTCGCACATGGAAAAGGTGTTTAAACTCAAGCGATACCTCGTGGGAAAAGGCTATGATTTTGAAGCCATCGACAAAGCCATTGCCCAAGTTACGGCATAGCTTGGTTTCTTTAATGGCTTATGGTTTGAAGTGTGAGAGTGGCATATTGAGCCATTCCAATGCCGATGTGCCTAGCATCATGGATTTGATGTCGTCTGAGTATTGCGACAAACGAATCAACTCACCGGGGTTGTCTTCACCCAGCGGGAAGGGGTAATCCGTGCCCAGTGTGATGCGGTTAGGTCCCACCAAATCCACCACCACTTCCAACATTTTGGGATCGTGAACCAAACTGTCTAACCAGAACTGACCCAAGTATTTTTTGGGATTGTGAATGTTGTCGACCGCCACCAAATCGGGGCGGGCTTGCCAGCCGTGCTCTATTCGTCCGATGGTTGCCGGAAAAGCACCGCCGCCGTGGGCAAATGCCACGCGCAAGCGGGGCAGACGCTCAAAAATCCCCCCGAAAATCATCGAACAGATGGCCAACGACGTTTCCATGGGCATACCCACCAGCCAAGGCAGCCAGTAGTGTTGCATTTTTTTGTTCGCCGAATACCACCAAGGGTGCACAAACAAGGCCATATCCAGCTCCTGCATCGCTTCAAAGATGGGGAACAAGGAAGGGTCGTTCAGGTTCATGTGGTTCACGTGCGAACCAATTTGTATGCCTTTCAATCCGATTTCCTTGCATCGCTTTAGCTCTTGAATGGCCAAATCGGTGTGTTGCATCGGCAGGGTGCCCAAACCCACGAATCGGGTGGGGTAGCGATGGCACACATCGGCGATGTGATCGTTCAGGTACATGGCAATTTCCAACCCGTCTTTGGGTTCTGCCCAGTAACTAAACATCACGGGTATGGTACTGATCACTTGTACATCCACGTGGTGATGCCCGCATTCTTTCAAACGCTGTTCGGGGTCCCAGCAGTTGCTCTCAATTTCGCGAAAGAAGGCATCGTCCATCATCATGCGCGCGCAACAGGGCTTGTGATGCTCCAATTGCACAAACTCACCATAGCCAAATTTCTGCTTCCACTTGGGGAGGTTTTCGGGGATGATGTGGGTGTGAATGTCGACGGTGAAAAAATTCTGCGAAGAAAGCATGCGACAAAAGTACACAGATTCCCTGAAATGCGGGATTCGGTCGTATTTTCGCTTCTTTACCAAAGATCAATGAGCGGTTCAAAGCAGCGAAATGTAGATTTGTTTGGTGCCACCAGTATCGTGGTCGCCAACATGATAGGCACTGGGGTGTTTACCAGTTTGGGGTACCAGTTGTTTGAAATTCAATCCGGCTTCGGCATTGTGATGATTTGGTTGGTGGGCGGTTTGCTGGCGTTGTGTGGTGCCTTTTGTTATGCAGAACTGGCCACGCGGCTGCCCGAAGATGGCGGCGAGTATTATTTTTTATCAAAGATTTATCATCCGGCCTTGGGATTTGTGGCGGGGTTTGTGAGTTCCACTGTGGGATTTGCAGCGCCCATTGCGGGGGCATCTATTGCTTTGGGGGCTTACGTGCATGGTGTTTGGTCGGGTGTGAATGAAACTGCATTGGCCATGGGCGTTATCACCCTCATCAGTGCCATTCA
>JBJTNN010000179.1:0-9920 GCA_046074125.1 Bacteroidota bacterium | reverse complement strand
GCAAAACCTACTTCATCATTGGTCATGGCAACAGCGCAGGATTGCGAGTGGCTCCTCAAAGAACCGCCACAGGGGCAGTTACAACAACCTTTAAAGGTACCCAATCCTATTGGTTTCACGATTCGGATATAATGAACCCTGCAGCCATGGGTCGACAATGGTTTGGCGAGCGTTTGGGCAATGAAACTTTGGTACGGAATTTTTCTCAATCTATCTCGGCGATTCCAGGAGACTCCTTGGAAATTACTTTTCAAGTAGCTTCGTTTGTTACCGAGGATACGGGTTCACTCGTCGTGACCGCCAATGGTGTTTCCAAGCGCTATTCCTTGAGGGAAATCGGTGGTTCCTACGAACCGTATTACTTGCAAAAAGGCAAATTGAAAGTACCCGTTTCAGGGAAAAACCTGTCATTGCAGTTTAAACTCAATCGTCCTAACACCAAATCCTACGTACTCATCGATTTTTTTGAAGTTAAAAAGTGGGAAAACATGGGTTACAATGCGTCTTCCACCGGGTTCGTGCGCAACAATGAGTTGGGCATGTACAACCAGAATGCCTATTTCGAATGGCAGGCCTCAGCAACCATTGGAATGAACGTCTGGAATGTATCCAACAGCTGGCAGCCGAGTTTAATGAATGTTGAAGATGTTGGAAATGGCTTTAAGCGATTGCTAATTGCCAAAGAAGATCCCCACCATACCTTCATCGCCTTTAATCTAAACGGCAACGATTTTTTGAAAGTAAAGGCCAAACAAACCCTATCTAACCAAAATAAAGCCTTCGAAGCCTCAGCGGATTTGTTGATTATTACCCATCCCGATTTCCTTGAGGCAGCCAACGATTTGGCGAGTTTTAGAAGGGTTAATCCAGGTTATGCCGTGCAAGTGGTTACACCCCAGGAAATATATAATGAGTTTTCTGCCGGACAGCAAGACCTCGTGGCACTCCGCGATTTTATTCGATTCAGAAAGAAATACGGCGAAACCAATGGAAGACCATTAAAATATGTAACCTTATTTGGTGCAGCCTCCTACGATATGCAGGACCGGGTGCCCAACAATACCAACTTTGTGCCCATCTATCAGTCTACAGGTTCCAACGGAGCGGGTTCATTTTGCCTGGATGACTTTTTGTGTTTCTTGGATTCCAACGAGGGAGATCCTATGCAAGTGAAAGGGAAAATGGATGTTTCCATTGCCCGTATTCCTGCCAGAACCCTGGAAGAAGCCAAAGCCGTAGTGGCCAAAATTCGTCGTTATAATTCCCCCAATTCCTTGGGGCCATGGCGTGCGAACATCGCTTTCGCGTGCGATGACGTGGACGAAAGTTGGGAAACCGAATTCGTGGTTGAGTCAGAAAATAATGCCAATTACATCAATCAGTATTTTCCCTATTTCAATGTAAACAAATTGTATGCGGATGCCTTTCCCCAGTCTACTACGGGAAATAACGAAAAGTATCCAGAAATGAGTGCTGCAATCAACCGTACCATGAATGATGGTGCTTTGTTTTTGAATTATCAAGGTCACGGCGGATTGAAAGGCTGGGCGCAAGAATCGATGTTGGACATCCCCATGATTAGCGCCTGGAACAATACCTACCGCATGCCCATTCTGTTTACGGCTACCTGTGAATTTAGTGCTTTCGACGACCCCAAAGTTCAAAGCGCCGGTGAACTTGCCTTGCTCAATCCCAAAGGTGGCGCCATCGCATTGATGAGCACAACCCGTTTGGTTTATGTCAGTGGTAATACCCAGATCAATCGTGACTTTTGGACAAACTACGGATTTCCAAAACCCAATGAGCCCATTCCCACACTGGGAGAAGTATATCAACGGATGAAAAATCGTCCGAGTTACACCACCGAAGATAACAAGTTTGCCTTGTTGGGAGATGCCAGTATGCCCATTGCGTTTCCCAAGCACTTGATACAAGTAGATTCGGTTCAAGGCATGCCCATTAGTGCGTTCAGAGATACCATCAAAGCGTTCTCGGTGGTGAGACTTTCCGGCCATGTTAACGAGCGTTTGGTGGGTCCATTTACCAATTTTAATGGTACGATGTGGGTGAAAATTTATGATAAACCCTTGCAGAAATTCACGTTGAACAATGACGGTCAAGCCAAACCCGTTGCGTTCTCAGAACTTTCAGGGGTGCTGTTTAACGGACAAGTAACGGTAAAAAACGGTCGTTTTGAAGTTGTGTTTTCCGTCCCCAAAGACATAGCCTACAATTACGGTATTGGTGTGGCGAAATTTTATGCCCACAATGGAGAAACGGATGCCGCTGGCTCTTGGCAGTTTTTCATTGGAGGCAGCGAAACACTTCAATCGGTGGATTCGGATGGTCCAACCATCAAGGCCTACATGCAAGATACCACCTTCGTTGATGGTGCGAAAGTGGCCCGTGATGTTGATTTTGTTGCGCGTATTTTTGACAAAGACGGCATAAACGCTACAGGAGCAGGCATTGGCCGAGACATGCAGTTGATCATCGATGAGGGTACTGAAAATCAAAAAAGTTTCGTGCTGAATGACTATTTTGGCTACGACGTAAATAGCTACACCCGCGGAACAGTGCGTTTCCCATTGGCGGGTTTGGTGCCTGGAAAACACACCTTCACGTGCAAAGCTTGGGATATTTACAACAACCCGGGAAAAGGGACGGTTACCTGCTTGGTTATTCCGCCCAGAACCCTTGAAATTACCCATTCAATGGCGTATCCGGTGCCATTTCGCGATGAGTTGAAAGTATCGGTTCAACATACTTTGCCGGGTGAAAATATCACGGCTAGATGGTCTTTGATGGACGCTCAAGGCAGGGTCGTGCATCAAGGGGAAACTTTCCATGAGTCGGCCCCTGCCAAAATGGTGGTCATTGACTGGGATGGTAGAACCTCTAGTGGTGCAGAATTACAGGGTGGGGTGTTCTTTTATCAGGTGATTTTGATGACCGAAGATGGTCTGGAAAATCAGGTAGGTGGAAAGTTCGTCAAAGTACAATGATTTTGAATTTCTTTCGTTTATTTCAAATATCTTGCTTTTATCATTAGGATGCACAAAATCGAAACCATATTTTTGCCATTACGCGATATGAAAAAAACAGCAGCCATTGCTTTATTATCACTTTCTGCATGGGCTTCTTTGGAGGCGCAAAATAACTCAATGACTTCCAAGCAGTTGGCAGGCCAATTGAATACAGTGACGACCATGGTTCCCTTTTTAACAATCACCCCAGACAGTCGTTCTGCGGCCATGGGTGATGTAGGGGTTGCCTTGTTTAATCCCGATGCCAACAGCGGATGCTGGAACATGGCGAACTTGGTTCACGCCAAAAATAAAACGGGTTTCTCTTTGTCTTATGCGCCTTGGTTGCGTCAGTTGGTGGACGATGTAGGATTCTCTTATTTGTCGGGCTACGCCAAAGTGGGTAAAGGCTCTGCTGTTTCTGCCTCGATGCGATATTTTTCGTTGGGTAACATCCAGTTTACCGATTTTGAAGGTAATCCAACAGGGAATTTTAATCCCAATGAATTTGCTTTCGACGGCGGATACGCGACCCAATTCAACAACAATTTCTCCATGGGGGTAAACTTGCGGTTTATTTATAGCAACCTCACCGGAAACCGCGCTTTTAACGGTATTGATTATAAAGCAGCCATGGGTGCAGCGGGTGATGTTAACTTGTTGTACAAAACCGAAGTGAAGAATGCCAAGGGCGGGTTCGACAAATTGCAGTTCGGGTTGAACTTGCAAAACATTGGATCTAAAATGACCTATTCATCAAAAGAAAAGCGTGATTTCATTCCCACAAACATGAAATTGGGGGTGGGTTACAGCCACAAAATTGATGATTACAATACGGTGAATGTGTACGCGGATGTCAACAAATTGTTGGTGCCCACACGTCCTTATTATTTGGTATCTTACAATGGCGAAGATTCCCTCATCAATGGCATCAGACAATTCACGGGTGTTGATCCCAACGTAAACACCATCCAAGGGATGATTCAATCATTTTATGATGCTCCCGGTGGATTTGCTGAAGAGGCCAAAGAATATAACTTCAGCGCCGGTACGGAATATTTGTACAACGATCAGTTTGTGCTTCGTGCGGGTGTTTTTTATGAATCCAAAACCAAGGGTGGCCGTCAATATGGAACCATCGGTTTGGGGTTGAAATACAACACGTTTACAATCGATGCGGCTTATTTGGTGCCATTTGCCAACCGTCATCCATTGCAGAATCAAATGCGTTTCTCCTTGTTGTTTGACTTGTCGGCACTACGAGATAGCCCAGGTTCTAATTAATTCCAATCTTTTTGTTCTGCATACGGGTGGTGAGATGTAAATTTGCCCTCTATGGATTCACGCAGAAACACACTCATCCAAAAGCGCGAGGAAGCGGCAATGGGTGGAGGACAAGCTAGGATTGATTCACAACACAAAAAAGGAAAATTAACGGCCCGTGAGCGGATTCAACTGCTGCTCGATGAAAATACATTCTGCGAAATTGGTGCGTTTGTAACCCATCGCAGTACAGATTTTGGCATGGAGAAACAGCAGTTTCTCGGCGATGGCGTTGTTACCGGGTATGGCAAAATCAACGGCAGAACGGTTTATGTGTTCTCCCAGGATTTTACTGTTTTTGGTGGTTCTCTGAGTGAAACCCACGCGGAAAAAATTTGCAAAATTATGGACATGGCACTGGCCAATGGCGCGCCGGTGATTGGTATGAATGATTCTGGAGGAGCAAGAATTCAAGAAGGGGTGGTTTCATTGGGTGGATATGCCGATATTTTCTACCGAAACGTTCAAAGCAGTGGGGTAATACCACAACTTTCTGCCATCATGGGCCCTTGTGCCGGTGGTGCGGTTTATTCGCCTGCATTGACCGATTTTATTTTCATGGTGGAGAATACGAGTTACATGTTCGTAACAGGTCCGAACGTTGTAAAGACTGTAACCAATGAAGATGTAAGCAGTGAAGATTTGGGCGGCGCCTCAGTGCATGGATCAAAAAGCGGGGTTGCCCATTTTACCATGGCAAACGAGGTGATGTGTATTCAAAACCTCAGGAAACTGCTGAGTTATGTCCCACAGAACTGTGAAGAAAAGGCACCCGCCATTCCGTATACATCGGGCAATGAAATTCGTGAGGTGTTGAAAGACATCGTTCCGGAAAATCCAAACCAACCGTACGACATCAAAGAAGTAATACAAGGGGTGGTGGATTCGGACAGTTTCATGGAGGTTCACGGCTCCTATGCCGAGAATATTGTGGTTGGTTTTGCGCGATTGGCAGGGAAAAGCATTGGGGTAGTTGCGAATCAACCCGCATTTCTTGCCGGTGTGTTGGATGTGCATAGTTCTCAAAAAGCCGCTCGATTTGTCAGGTTTTGTGATGCTTTCAATATTCCCTTGTTGGTTTTTGAAGATGTGCCAGGATTTTTACCCGGAACAGATCAAGAGTGGAATGCCATCATTACCAATGGCGCAAAGTTGCTATATGCCTTTAGCGAAGCCACCGTGCCAAGAATCACAGTGATTACCCGAAAAGCGTATGGAGGTGCTTATGATGTGATGAACAGCAAACACATTGGTGCCGATTTGAACTTTGCCTGGCCCACGGCGGAAATCGCAGTGATGGGTGCCAAAGGTGCTGCAGAAATTATCTTCAAAAGAGAAATCGATGCTGCCGAAGATCGTGATGCGGCTTGGAAAGAAAAGGAAAAAGAATACGGCGACCTATTTGCAAACCCATACCGAGCGGCTGCCCGTGGGTTTGTGGATGAAGTGATACTCCCAGAGGAAACCAGAGCGCGCTTAATTCAGGCGTTTGATATGCTCCAGAACAAAGTGAAAAACAATCCCAAAAAGAAACACGGCAATATTCCGTTGTAATAAGATACTATGAAAAAACTATTTGCACTCATTGGGGTCATGGGATGTTTGATCTCGTCCTTATCTGCTCAAACTGAGACACCCGTTCCAAGTGAAGGGTCTAAACATAATATGATGGTGGGCGCCGGTGCAGTTAATGTGCTGTACATCATGGTTAAAAAAGCCGATAAAATTCAAAGTGGTGACACAACCTCGTTTTTTGCCGGAATTACAACCAATTCGGTAAAGCCATTGTATTTCATTAAGTACGAATACAAATTGGGTACGCGACATACACTGGGGTTGAATTTTGCCAACTGTGGTATTGTTATAGGTGGACAAGTGAGGGATTCATTTTTCCTTACTGACCAAGGAGTGCTGACTCAGGCTAATTTGGATGTGACGTATCGTTCACGGAGCTTGAATTTACGGTATAATTACTTGTTCAACACCAATGAAGCATTTCAAGTGTACTGGGGGTTGGGTATTGGCATTCGCGGGAATTCAGTTTCTGTGAATACCAACAGTCCCAATTTGAAAAATTCAGGCCTGCTTCCGGATCTTCCGTTGTTGAGTGTGCCTACTATGGGATTTGAAAGTACTTTGGGCTTTCGTGGTAAAATTCAAGAACGTTTGGGCTGGTATGCGGAAATGGGCATGGCAAAAGCCGTGTTCCAAGCCGGACTATCATATCGCTTCTGAATTCATAAATTTGCACGATTTGGCCATTTTTTTGGCCATTTTGCCCATTTTTTCGTAAAAAAGGGCTCGTTTTTGAACAATTTTCGTCGTTTTCGGCAAAATATGGTTTTCTTTGTGCCTTCAACTTAAAGCGAAAATATGGACTTAAAAGAGATTCAAGCCCTGATTAAATTTGTTTCAGGCGTAGGTGTAGATGAAGTAGAAATCAATCAGAAAGATTTTAAACTGTCAATCAAGAAGAATCCTGCACAAATCACCACAGCCCAATATACCCCTGTGGCCGTACAAGCAGCCCCCGCTGTGGCTCCAGTAGCTGCGGCTCCTGCTGCTGCCCCTGCTGCGCCTGCTGCTGAGGCCAAGGCCGATAATTTGATCACCATCAAATCACCCATGGTTGGTACATTTTATCGCACACCCAATCCTGAATC
This sequence comes from Bacteroidota bacterium, assembly GCA_046074125.1. Taxonomy (GTDB): domain Bacteria; phylum Bacteroidota; class Bacteroidia; order NS11-12g; family UBA955; genus UBA955. The sequence goes on along the minus strand of JBJTNN010000179.1, from coordinate 2,908 downwards.
GCCTGTTTTCGTAAACGTAGGCGATGAAGTGAAGCCAGGCAAAGTGGTTTGTATCATTGAAGCCATGAAGCTTTTCAATGAAATCGAAAGCGAAATCAGCGGTAAAATTGTGAAAGTGTTGGTAGAAAACGCTACGCCAGTAGAGTACGACCAACCCTTATTCTTGGTTGAACCTGCCTAAATAAAACAATCATGTTTAAAAAACTCTTAATCGCAAACCGCGGTGAGATAGCGTTGCGTATCATTCGCACGTGTAAAGAAATGGGCATCAAAACGGTGGCTGTATACTCTACAGCAGATCGTGAAAGTTTGCATGTTCGCTTTGCCGATGAAGCGGTTTGTATAGGCCCCCCGCAAAGCAAAGACAGTTACTTGTCGATGTCCCGCATCCTGGCCGCAGCTGAAATCACCAATGCCGACGCCATCCACCCTGGGTATGGATTTTTGTCGGAGAACAGTAAATTCTCCGCATTGTGTCGCGACCACGGTATCAAATTTATCGGAGCAACGCCCGAACAAATCGACCAGATGGGCGACAAATCCAACGCCAAAGACACCATGAAGAAGGCGGGCGTTCCCACCATTCCGGGTTCTGAAGGTTTGTTGGAAAGCTATGATCAAGCCATTAAAATCGCCAACGAAATTGGATACCCCGTAATCATGAAAGCCACTGCCGGTGGTGGAGGACGTGGTATGCGCATCGTTTGGAAAGACGAGGAAGTAGAACCTGCTTGGAACAGTGCCAAACAAGAAGCCGGTGCGGCCTTCGGAAACGATGGTCTGTACATGGAAAAATACATTGAAGATCCCCGCCACATTGAAATTCAAATTGCGGGTGATCAATACGGGAAAGTTTGTCATTTGTCGGAGCGTGATTGTTCAATCCAACGTCGCCACCAAAAATTGCTGGAAGAAACACCATCGCCTTTCATGACTCCAGAATTGCGTGAAAAGATGGGTGAGGCGGCCAAAGCAGCAGCCCAAATCATCAATTATGAAGGGGTAGGAACGGTTGAATTTTTGGTCGACAAACACCGCAACTTCTACTTCATGGAGATGAATACCCGGATTCAGGTAGAGCACCCAGTAACCGAAGAAGTCATCAATTACGACTTGGTGAAGGAGCAAATTTTAATTGCCGCTGGCGTGCCGATTTCTGGGAAAGATCATTACCCCACCAAGCATGCCATTGAATGCCGTATTAATGCCGAGGACATTCACAACAACTTCCGTCCTTCACCCGGTAAAATCACCCAATTAAACCGTCCAGGTGGCCACGGAGTTCGTGTGGATACCCACATTTATGCTGGTTATACCATTCCTCCATTCTACGATTCTATGGTGGCGAAATTGATCGTTTTTGCGCAAACCCGCGAAGAAGCCATTGTAAAGATGGAGCGTGCTTTGGGTGAATTTGTGATTGAAGGGGTAAAAACTACGGTTCCTTTGCATTTGCAATTGATGCGTGATGCAGATTTCCGTGCAGGAAATTTCACCACCGCCTTCATGAATACCTTTGAAATTCAATAACCCGCTTAGGTTATATCAAAAAGAAAGGGCACCCAATGGGTGCCCTTTCTTTTTGATAGCCGAAATCCTTCCAACAGCAATGGCTTTTGGCTTGATTTATTTAAATTTCACTCCAGTTGCCCGGAATTTGATTTCGATGGTTTTATCCTCCAAAGTGTCGCGGTAAAAATGCCCTTTGGCATACAGGTCTTTGTTGGCAATATTCTTGGGAACGGTGAATACTTCGCCAAAATCGACAACCATGTTGTCGTCCTCGGTGACGTAGGATAGCCAGCATCCTTCTGCCTGACACACTTCAGCTACTTTTCCGAACAACACCGCTTCTGCCTTGCCTTCTTTTTGAAAAGCTTCCATGCCTACGGCTACTGAAACCGCCTCATCAGAGTTCACAGGATCCCCAATTTGATTGATAGAGGTTTGGTTGCAAGCGCCCAACATCACCGTAAGCGTAAAGATTGAGGTACGAATCATTCTTTTCATTGCACAAAGATAGTTTAATTGATCCCAATGTTGGGGTCGAAAGGATAGAGCAGATAAGGTTTTCTCTTCTGAATAAACTGTTCGATATCCCCTTGCCAGGAGTCTCTTATTTCACCGGGCTTTAGTCCTTGCGTGATTTGTTGTCTCAGCATCGCGCCGCCGGCCAATTTATCAAAAAATGGATTGAAAAATTTGGATTTATCGGGACATTCCTGGTACAACATCAACAGCCATTCGATATAGAGGTGTTTGTATGAAATGATAAATTCAGAGGCAAAATTGGTGAGCAGTACGCCATGACACGTATCGCCCAAATAGGGCGGGTTTAATGATTTTCCCGGAATGGCGCGGGGCGTAAATCGGTAAGTCCCTTGCTTTAGCCATGGCGCTCCGAAGCACTCAAAAGGTTTATCGGTGCCGCGCCCCATACTCACGTTGGTCCCTTCTAGCAAACAAAGGGTGGGATACAAATAGATGGCGTTTTGTGTGGGTAGGTTGGGCGATGGGGGAACCGGCAATGTATAGCTGCGATTGTGTGTGTAGTTTGTGCAGGGAATCACCGTTAATTTACACGCTTTTCGTTTGGGTGAGAGACTGTCTTTGAGCCATCCTTCGGCGTTGATCATTTTGGCGAGTTCGCCCAAAGTCATTCCGTGAACAATGGGAATGGGGTGAAGACCAACCATGCTTTTGAATGGGGGTTGTAACACAGGTCCATCAACATAAAACCCATTGGGATTGGGTCTGTCAAGTACGATCAGTCCTTTGTTATTATCGGAGCAGGCTTGCATAACATAATGCAACGTCGTGAGGTAGGTGTAAAATCTGGCGCCCACATCTTGAATGTCGAACAGCACAAGATCCATATCTTTCAAGTCTTCTGCCGTGGGTTTTACAT
>JBJTNN010000178.1:0-3261 GCA_046074125.1 Bacteroidota bacterium | reverse complement strand
TCATGCCAACGACTATTCTCGCCATGATGCAAAGTTCGGGATTGTGATTGATTAATACTTACCCAAAAAACGTCGGATCGACCATTCCGCGCCAAACAGCAAAACCACCAACAACATCCAGCCCCACATATCCCACCAATGTTGATTACGAGTTTGCGATTTCATGACCGGTTTGGCCACAATAATTTTTGACAGCACTGAAGCCAGAGAATCCCCGTTTTTCAACGTCAAAAACGCGCCGCCTGTTTGATCAGCCATGCGCTTCAACACGCCGTGATTCGCTTGCGTATTCAGCAATTCAGCGGGCTGATCCACAACCGAAAACAGGGCTTCTGCCTGAAATTTACCACCCCCCGATTGCGCTTTCAGCTGATACTGCCCAGGCAACAAACCCACCAAATTGGCCACCCAACCTTGACCTTCCTTAGATAAATTCACACGCCTTGATGTCCCTTTGTCATCAACCAACGTCAGCTGACGGTCCAAATTTTCATCCACCATCCCACTTTTATCTCTGCAAACAACCCTTGCAATGATCCGATCACGAAGGTCGAAAGCACTGCTCAACAGAAGAATTTCTAGGGGTTTTTTAACCGAAGAAGCAGACACAAGCATCCCTACAGATCGCCTCACCCAAGCATCAAACGCCAAAGCATCTCCTTGCAGGACTCGCTCTTGCATACGCCATCGCCAAATGCCCTCCCCAAAAAACTGAGCCAAGGCCGCCGCTTCTTTTTGCCAGTGAACCATCAACGGCAACTGGGTATTAACACCGCTCCAACGTTGATATAACAGCACCTCCGCACCTTCCGGAATCGACGGCTTCGACACCGGCGCATAGACCGGCGGGAAATCCCTCCAACGCGAAGTTTCCTTTTCATCCATCCCCCACGAAGTTTCATTGCCATTCCAATGTGGCTGCACTTCTTGCCAATTTCTGCTCGATGCTAACTCGCCCGATTGCCCGGTAATCTTGCCCAAACCCGCCAAATTCTGTGCATCGGTTGAAAAAATCCAAAGGGCTTTCCCCGCAGCCACCCAAGCAGCCATTTTTTTCAATTCTTGTTGCGATTGAAATTTCCAGCCATGCAAAATATAGACATCCGCTTCCGCTTCCATTTTCACCATCGGCAACGACTGCACAGTGAATTGTCCACCCAATTCCAATGCCGATTTCAATGCCGCCACATCGGGATGAGGCGCACCATACAAAATCGACACTTTTTTTCTTTCATCAACCACTTTCACATATTTCACCCGTTCATTGTTGGCGCGATTTTCATCGCCCTTCCCGCCGCTAACCGACACTTTCAAGGGCAGTTGCCCTTTGACTTTCGGTTTGATTTCAAATGCGATTCTTTTCCAATCTTGGTCGCTACTGGGCACCCAAAGCACCGCTTTGATATCCGCACCCGCTTTGAGTTGAATTTTTAGCGGTTGTGACTTTAACCGTTGGCTCTTCACGGAAATTTCTACAGAAAATGAATTCCCCAAAAAGGCTTCATCATTGCACTGCACAGCCTCAACAGACGCATCGATTTGAGGATTGGCATCGCCCGCACCAACAGCCACCAAAGGAATCCCTGGCACAAACGGCTCAAACTGAGGATTCCGGCCTTCATTGTTGATGCCGTCGGTAAACCATACCACACCCGCTACCGGCAGGTTTGTCGCTACTTGATTGGCATGCTGAATAACCGATGAAAGATTTGTATGGTACGGGTTCAACCCCTGTGATTGCCCCTGTACAACCACGGCATCGGACGCCGAATAGGCCTGTAATTTAACGCCTTGGGTCTTTTCTAACGTTGATTTGATGGTCAACCACCGCGCTTGATCCTCGGCAGAAATCGACTTACTGGCATCGGAGTACACCAACAATACTGGATCCTGAACCCACTGACTAACGCGGATCCACCAAGGATTAAACAACAACAGAATTAATGTAAACCAGGCCAGAAATCGACAGGCCCCCGCCCAGATCCATCCAGATTTCCAGCCGCCTGAATCGCGAATGAGCTTGAAATACTGAAGGGCACAAAGAGAGGCCGAAAGCACCATGGCAATGACCCAACCGAACACTGGAACGCCGAGCATGGTTTATCCAGTAAGGGAATAATTATTGACGCACGAATCCCACGCGACTCAAACCCTGAGGAGTTTCGAGCAAGAGGGAATAGATACCGGCCGACAAATCAGACACATCCAATCGGCCTTGGTCCAAGATCACCGATTTTACAAAAGACCCTTTGGCATCCACCAATTGGCCTTTGTTCGACACAGCGCCCATCACGGTCAAAACGTCTTTCACAGGGTTTGGATAAACGGTGGCCATGTCAACAATCCACGACTGGGTATTTGCGCCCCAACGAACATAAATATTCCAAATGATGGTGTCTCTATCGCTTGGATTATCAAAATCCCAAATTGCATATTTCACCACCGCTGTATCGGCTTTACCGTTGGGGAAAACGGTAATTTTCAAAGAGGCTTCCGCGTTGGGAGCTACCTTGGCCATGGTATCATTATTCAAAAATGTTGCGTAACAGTTTCGGTTATCACAAAACGACACATCCCATGCCGTGGGGTAATCAACACTCACCTTTTCATAGGCAAATACGATGGCCGTTTTTTTGAGATTTTTGAAGTGAATCGCGCAATCAACGGGCTGGGTAGCATCAGGGTAATACGTGTGCTCTGCTTTTCCATTTTCCAACTCAAACCCTTGGGCTTTAGCCACACCCATGCCAGCAAACAACATCGCCAACACGACCAAACTGCGATTCATCATGTGTTTCATTAAGGCAAAAATACGCAAAAGACAGCACAAGGCGATTACAATTGGGCAAAGCCCATCAAATCATCAATCACACCGCCAAAAAGGGGATGCGATTCTTCTCTTGGAGCCTGGCCGCGACGATACCAATAGGTCAAAATACCGGCTTCTAGTCCTCCCACCACATCTGTATCCCAGGTATCGCCCAAATAAACCGCCTGGGGTGCCGCACAACCCGCTTGAATGAGGGCGTGGTCAAAAAACGCTTTGTTGGGCTTTGCTACCCCCAACGATTCCGAGGTAGCCATGAACTGGATGAACGGTTCGATGCCCGAGCAACGAATTTTGGTTTGCTGGGTCGCTTCAAACCCATTGGTTAACAGGGCTAACTTGTATCGTTGGCTCAGCAATGCCAGTGATTCTAGGGCTTGAGGCATCATTTGGGTCATGAGCGGACAGATATCCAAATATTCTTGCCAAACATC
>JBJTNN010000177.1:0-3481 GCA_046074125.1 Bacteroidota bacterium | reverse complement strand
ACCCGTTTTGGTAGCGGTTGGGCTTGGCTGATAGTTCACGACCACAAATTGGTGATTACCTCTACACCCAATCAAGACAATCCTTTGATGGATATCGCCGAAGTAAAGGGCACACCCATTTTGGGGTTGGATGTATGGGAGCATGCCTACTACCTGCATTACCAAAACCGTCGTCCAGATTACATCAATGCCTTCTGGAACGTGGTAAATTGGTCTGCGGTAAACGCCCATTTCGAAGAGGCTACCAAATAATAAGCCATCCACTTTTTCTCGATCACCGAGCATAAAAAAACCCCGGCAAGCCGGGGTTTTTTTATTGTGATACTAAAATCAATTACTTTTTGTTCGCTTCTGCAGCAGCCTGCATCAACGCACGGGTTGTCTTAATTGTCACAATTGCGTTCGCAGGAGAATCCAACAAATCAAATCCTGAAACTTCTACGTGACCAACTTTGGCAGACTGACCAATTTCCAAGGTGTCAATGCTGACATCAATGAAATCAGGCAAGTTTGAAATCAAACCACGCACACGCAAACGGTTCAATTTTTTCACCAATTTACCACCGGCACGAACACCAGGAGAATTTCCTACAACACGAACTGGAATGTCCATGATTACAGGCTTCTTCTCGTCAACCGCTACGAAATCGCAGTGGATGATCATGTCAGATACTGGGTGGAATTGAATATCTTGTAAAATGGCATCGTAGTTTTTGCCATCCAATTCAATCTTTACTTTGTATACGTTAGGTGTGTATACCAAGTTTTTAAAATCCGCTTGGTAAACAGCAAAATTCAAGTTGCCGTCTGCCAAACCATACATGTTACAAGGAACCTTGCCTTCAGCACGCAAAGCTTTCGCTGTGCGAGTACCTACTTCCGCGCGTGATTCTGCTTTAAGAAAAATGGTTTTCATCTTTATTTACTTATCTAATTTTTTTAATGGAGATCGATTTTGGTTTGGTGGGCAAATACTTGCTTAAACAAGGAACTGATACTGCCATGCTCATGCACATTGCGAATTGCACGGGCAAACAATGGCGCCACAGAAACCACTTTGATTTTATCTGAATGATGCTTCAATGGAATGGTATCGGTTACAACCAATTCCGTTAATACCGAATTTTCAATGTTCTCGTAGGCTTTTCCACTCAATACAGGGTGACAGCACAACGCACGAACAGATTTGGCCCCTTTGTCCATCAACATCGCAGAAGACTTACACAAAGTTCCACCCGTATCGATGATATCATCAATCAACACAACATCCTTGCCTTCTACATCACCAATGACGGTCATGTTCGCTATTTCATTGGCTTTTTTACGCTCCTTGTCACAAATAATCATGCCCAAATTCAAAATTTTGGCCACTTCACGAATTCGGTTTGATGCCCCAACGTCTGGTGCGGCAATCACAATATTCTCTTGAGGTAACGTTTTAATGTAGGGCGCAAAAATGATGGAACTCTCTAAGTGATCCACCGGCACATTGAAGAAACCCTGAATTTGCGGCGCGTGCAACTCCATGGTCATCACACGATTGGCACCCGCAGTTTGCAATAAATCAGCCACCAATTTTGAGGCAATCGAAACACGGGGCTTGTCTTTGCGATCCTGACGTGCAAAACCGTAATAAGGAATTACCGCGGTGATGTAGTTAGCACTGGCCCGCTTCGCAGCATCAATGGCCATCAACAACTCCATGAGATTGTCAGAGTTGGGATAAGTGCTCTGAACGATGAACACATCACAACCACGAACACTCTCGTTGAAATTGGGCTGAAATTCCCCGTCGCTAAAACGCGAAACGGTTAAATCGCCAGGCGCAGATCCGTAAAAATCACAGATGTCCTGGGTGAGGGCGGCAGACGCACTGCCTGCAAAAATTTTAACGGGGTGTATAAGTGATGTCATAATCGTTTTACTTTCTCTCTGGCTGCGTTTTTACGCACCGGATATCATCAAACCTTCAACTTGTTGCCCTACTAGGATTCGAACCTAGACGTACGGTACCAAAAACCGCTGTCCTGCCGTTAGACGATAGGGCAATTTTTTAGGACTGCAAATATACAATAATTTTGATTTATCGCCTATTGTTTCACAAATTTATTGTACCAAGAGTACTTCTGTGATGCGTTTTTCGCCCTGCGACAATTGGATATAATAATTGCCCTTCCGCAATCCAACAACATTGAAATCAGCAACATAGGTTCCATGGCCATGCCACTCATCCTTCAAAACGCTCACCAATTGACCGGTTGCATCGAACACACTCAACTTTACATGTCCGGATTCAGTAAAATAGGAAATCTGGGCATTTTGAACCGCGGGATTGGGGTAGATGTTATTGAGCGATATTCCGCTCACCAGATCCACGTAATCCTCAATGCTCGCTTTGTTCGCTTTGAAAATCGGCAATGTATTGAAATCCTTACCTCCCATTGCTGTTTTTACATCAGCCGCAGGCAATTCAAACCAATCGGTGAGTACAGAGGCGTATACCTGCCTGAAATCGTATTGCATCGGCAAATTATCATTCACCGTTACAGTAGATGGGATGGTAGGGTTGGCGCCAATCACGCCATTTTGAACCGCTTTGCCAAAGACAAACATCGGTGCAGCAGCCCCGTGATCTGTACCATTGCTCGCATTGCTCATAACCCTTCTGCCAAACTCACTAAAAGTCATTCCCACCACGCGATCCTCCAACCCCAACAGTTTGATGTCGTCCTGAAAAGCCGCAATCGCATCGCCCAATTGTTGCATCAAACTTCCGTGAGAGCCCACGGTATGGTCCGTACTATCCACTTGCTCGCTGTGGGTATCGAATCCGCCAATACTTACCATATAAACTGGCGTTTTCAAACCGCCACTGATTAGCTTGGCCACAATTTTTAATTGATCCGACAAGGGTTGACGTCCGCCTGTAGGATACTTGTTCGATTTATTGGTTCCCTTGGCTGCGGCATTCTGAATAACCGTGGCATATTGATTGGTTTGTTGAGCCATCAACCGCAAAAAAGCCAATTCATTCCCCGCTGGTGTGCTGGGCGTGGGGTCTGTTGTCCCATTCGCCAAATTATAGAACGTGGTAGGGTCGGTGATGGCCATGCCCATGTTTACTTCCGGGCCCATAAAGGTCAACGACACCAATTGACCAATTTGAATGGCCAAAGGATCAGGCATTGTTGCCGTGGGATAGCCCTTGGGATAGCCCGTATACTGCCCATCTAGGTATCGCCCCATCCATCCTGTCGTCCAACTTTCACTACTGTCAGACCCACTCATCCAAATATCGGTGGATCGGAAATGCGAATAGTTGGGGTTGGGATACCCCACTGCTTGTATGGCACTCAACATACCACCATTGTATAGGTCGCGCAATCCACTGAGTTTGGGGTGCAACCCAGCGGCAGGCTTATCCCAAAATGGCAACACTTTGTCTTGAGGGATTAAGATATTGTTCCGCGCTTTGCTCAAA
>JBJTNN010000176.1:0-6798 GCA_046074125.1 Bacteroidota bacterium | reverse complement strand
CTTGATGCTGGCGATGCCAATCTTGTAATTTTCCAGCGTTTGGATAATCAAGTCCTTGCTTCGCTGGATTTCTTCCATGTCGATCTCCTGTTTTTTGGCGTCGTGCTCTTGCAACAAATCGAGGGTTGGGAAGACGTATTTACTCAGTTCCAAGGTGGGGTCGTACACGGTATCAATACCCATGCGTTCCATGGAATTGTCGCCAGTGTTTTCATCCACTACCTCATCGGTTTCGTCCACCATCACTTCCACTTGGAAGTCTTCGTCGCCCAGGAGGGTATTTAAGCCGGCACCGGGACCTGCATCATGATCTTCCTCCAAACCAAAGGGTTTGGGCTCTTGGTTTACGGGCGCCATGGCAGTATCAATTTCTTCATCTTCCCCCCGTGAAACCACAAAATCATCAAATCGCTCGATGATGGGCGGCGCGGGATTAACCACTTTCACTGGGTCTTGGGCGGTGGTAGTTTTCAGCGATATTTGGGTCAGTGCCTCCCGTTCTGCTTGCGTCAACGCTGGGGTATCATCCTGCAATTCCACTTCGATCACATCTTCGTCCAACGGATCTTTCACCACATCTTCATGAATGCTGGGCTCAAAACCGGAGGGCTCTTCGATGTCATCCGACGATGTTTTTTCTATTTTTTCTTCACGTAGCGATGCGTTTCCGTCGGATGCCCAGGCGTCACCGAGGTCGGTTTCTGGGTCCCGCAATTCTCCGTCAGGACCGTATTTCATTTTGATGTTGGCAAACGGATTGGCGTTGAGGAAGAACATCGAATAGGCAACAGCGTACGCTGCCAAGAAGAAAAAGGCACCCATTGCACCGATGGCCGACTCAATTTGTTGGTTGCCAAAATAACCAAACGAACCACCCAACAGGGGCCACCAACGAAGGGCGAATCCCAGAAACAGGGAAAACCAAACAGCAAACAGAACGGTATGTATGGCGATTCGCAAGAGGGAGAACGGACGGTAATCGAACAGGAGATAAAGTCCAGCCAAGGCCACGTAGGGGAGTAACGCGTAGGCTGCCAGGCCGAAGCCATTGTGTACCAATTTGAAGGCCAATTTGGCACCATAGTAACCCATGGCATTTTTGGCTGCCCCGTTGTAATAGCGAAGGCCATCTTCGCTGGCCGACATTAAACTTTGATCCAATTTCCAGGAGAAAAAGAAAGAAGTAAAGCTGATGGCCAAGACCGCTGAAAACACGACCAGGAGAAATCCAACCACTTTGCGGGTTGGATCATGCTGTAAGGTAACGATTGACCAGATGTCTTTCCCCGATAATTTTTCCGTTTTGTCGTGGTCTCCCCGAAGAAAATCTGGGCGTTGGTCATTATTCTTTTTCCGGCTAGCCATAATCCAATGAGCGAAAGTAAGGGAGAATGGGTTGCGATTCTCATGTGTGCGCGGGCGAGTTTTGCACGGTTCCCAAAAGTGTTTACTCTATCATCCAATCTGTAAAAACAGGCCTTACCCACCAACGCTAAACGTCTGTCCTTCAATCGCTTCCACCGTATTCAAAAAGAAACCCCTCGCCTCTTCCAACAAGGCCTCCACATCGTTGTAACGCGCGCTAAAATGACCAATCATTAACTGTCCCACTTGGGCCATTTTCGCAATCTGTCCGGCTTGCAATGAAGTGCTATGATGGGTCTCTGCAGCACGCTCCACCCGATCGTGTAAAAACGTAGCTTCATGATACAACAAGTCCACCTCTTTAATCAACGGCACCAAGTAATCCGGATCGTAAATGGTATCGGTGATATACGCGTAGGTTCGGTTTTTATATGCGGGTGTAGACAACAATTCATTGGCTATCACCCCTTGACTCGGGGAAATGTAATCAGCACCCATTTTAATGGCCTCAAACTGCTCCACAGGCACGCGGTATTGCGTACAAGCATCCACATTCAGTCGACGCTCAGGTCCTTTTTCATGAATCAAAAACCCTGTACAGGGAACGCGGTGTTTCAACGGCACAGACACCACGGCAAATTGATCCGTTTCAACAACTGTCTCAACAAAATCGGTTTGGGTCGACAAAAAAATCAGTTCGTACGGCAGCACAGAATCGCTCTCAGTAAGTAACACCTGAATGATGCTCTCCAAAGCGGGTGGACCTACAATGGTCAGTGGTTCCACTCGGCCGAACAAGGCCATCGACGTGATCAAACCGGGCAACCCGAAATAATGATCCCCGTGCAAATGCGTAATAAAAACATGAGAAATTCTTTGCGTCCGCAAACCATAGCGCGATAGCTGACGCTGAGCACCCTCACCGCAATCCAATAGCATGTAACTCCCCTCCAAACGCACATAATGAGCACTTGGATGTCTGTATTTCGTGGGCGTGGCCGACGAAGTACCGAGTACTGTAACTTCAAATGCTTTTCTCATTCAGATCATTGAATCGTCATCGAAGATACCCACGAAGGCGCTGCATTTCAACCCACAGCAACGTCAATTGAGTAAAATAACCGTTTATTTTCTAAATACCACCAAATTATAGTGACAGCACCCGCAAAATGGCTTCTTTCACTTGCGCCAACTCCACCCTGTCTACACAGCGATCGTGGGGCTGTGAGCAATGTTGCTGATCGCAAGGATTACAGGCCAACACATGATGCAACACCTCGCTTTTATTTGAAACAGGATAGAAAACCCTGGGCACACCCGGACCATAAATCGCCACCGTAGGAATATCGGCCATATCAGCCAACTGCAAAGGGCCGCTTTCATTACCCACATAGAGTGCGGCTTTGGAAATAAATGCATAGAACGACAACAAATCCAACGATTCTGGAGACACTGTGCCCGCGATCCAAGCCTTACCAGCGCCACCCAACTTCATTGCCTCGCTGATTTGATCCAATTCATCGTTGGTACCCACCCAAATTGGCATCAGATTCAACTCATTCAATAACCATTGTGATAACTTTACAAACCGCTCGGTAGACCACCTACGCAGTGGACTACGGGCACCGGTATGCAAAACAACATACGATTTCACGGAAGTATCTGAACCTTCCAAGGCCCATTCCTTCCAACTTTCGGCATGGTCGATGTTATCCGCTGCTGGATAAATTTTCCGATACGAACTCAATGCTTTAACATCATTCCATCCTTTGCTGTCAAACATCAAAAGTGGCTCAATGATCCTGTAATTGGTGAGCAATTCATGGGGTTGATTGCCGCGCTGTTTGAATCGAATCCAGCCACGGTCAAATCGGTATTTTGGCATGGTTTTCCAATGCAGCGATTTCTTTAACGTACGCCATGTACCGCGAAGCTCTATCACCACATCGTAGCGTTCCTGCCATTCCCTCTCGTGGGTTATGACTTTGGAAATCGCAGGATGATTCCCCAACAACGATGCTACAAATGGCTTGCACAGCACCGTAATTTCCGCTTCTGGATGCGATGCTCGAATCAACGCAAACACATGAACCGCCGCCGCCATATCGCCAATCTCGTCCCACTTAACCACCAAGATACGCTGGATGGATGGAACATGAAAAGGTTTCCTCGACCCTGCATTTAAAAACCGCGAAGCGATCAAATTGGCAGCATAGAGCAGTTTTTCGTTCATCGATGGGTTAATGATTTTGTACTTCTGAAAGAGGATAGATTACAGGTCGCGATGGCACCGCATCTGTCCTTAAATTGGGAAACTGCAAATTCAACGCATAGAGTCCGTCTGCCAACACATTGTCTACAAAAATCAACTCCGTAATGGTTGCATGATATCTTGAATGAGAGGGCGACATTTCTAATGCGATACCTCTTTTGACCCTTTGTGGTAAACCCCACCATTCGTGGTGTGCGCTCAAACGACCTTCATCTACTTCGGGGTCTACACTGGGAAAATCAGTGAGTAAATGTTGGATACCCATATCACGCAAATAAGCCAAAGCCTCTGGCTCAAAATAGGGCGGTTCATTACCGCTCCATTGTTGACATTTTTTATCCAACCCATTGGGCAAACTGCGCACAATGATTGCATCAACTGCTGCCAACTGCCATGTTTTAACCACGTCTAACGGTATGCACGCTTGATCGACCAAAGCCGCCGTAACAAGCTGTGCCGTGAACCAATGATTTTGCATCACATCGCCCAAACAAAGTCGTGAATGGGTGATGTGTCCGGCACACTCGGTGTGGGTACCATTTCCATGAGCACACAAAGTAAGCACCTCACAATTGGCCGATCCCCCTTCCGCAACCGCCCCAACAAATCCTCCCACCCGTATTGGCTCAAATTTGGCAGCATCAATGTAAAACGCACCGGGATTATCGCCCGAAGGGCCTGTAGAAACAGAGAGGTCAAATGGCCGCGTGAGGTCAGCCTGAAACTGTTTATCGCCAATGGAAATCTGTAGAATCACAATACAAAAGTGGCGTATTTCTTACAATTTATTGGACCCAAGTTTAATATTGTCTGAGTATTCTGCGCAATTCATCCATATACCAAGCTTGCGAAACCTCATAGGCCCCAAATTGCAACAAATGTGGATTTAAATATTGGCAATCAATCAATTCAAAGTGTTGCTCCCGCAAAAATTCCACCAAAAAAACCAACGCAATTTTACTCGCATCAGTCATGGTGTGAAACATACTTTCCCCGAAAAAAACCTTCGCAATCGACACCCCATAAAGCCCACCCACCAGCCTTCCCTCGTACCAAACTTCGAAACTATGCGCCCAGCCTTTTCCATGCAATTCTATGTAAACATCTTTGATTTCTTGCGAAATCCATGTCCCTTCCTCTCCCCGATTCGAACAGGCAGAAATCACCTCCCTAAATGCCCGGTTGATGGTCAATTCAAACACCCCTTTGCGATACAGTCGCCTTAGATTTTTTGGAACTGTGAACCGCTCGTCTAACGGTATCAAGCCCCGCGTTTTTGGGGTGTGCCAATAAATTGCATCGCCTTCGTCCGGATCAGCCATCGGAAAAGAACCCGATAAATACGCCTGAATAACTAACTCTGCCGACAACACCCTTCAAAGATATCGCCTATCGACAAAAATGGCATCGAAACTTTAATCACATGCATTGTTCGTGGCGGGATTTGTACCTTTGCAACCCTATGAGCAAACCCAAACTCATCAAATTTGAGGAGTATCGCAACTTCCCCAACACCTTTGACATTGAAGATACCAATAACAAAGGACGTTGGGCGCAAATTTTTGGCAATGACAACCCCATTGTTGTAGAATTGGCCTGTGGAAAAGGCGATTATTCCGTGGGACTTGCTCGCATGAACCCCAATATCAACTACATCGGCGTGGACATTAAAAGCAATCGCATGTGGACCGGTGCCAAAGCCGCACTCGATAGCAATTTGCAAAATGTTCGCTTCTTGCGCACGCACATCGACCACATCACTGAATTTTTTGCCCCAGGAGAAGTTTCTGAAATTTGGATAACCTTTGCCGATCCCCAGCCCCACAAACCCCGGAAACGACTGAGTAGCTACAAGTTTTTGAATTTGTACCGACAGATCGCCCACGCAAAGGCGTTAGTAAATGTGAAAACAGACAGTGATTTGTTTTATGAAAGCACGTTGGCACAAGCCAAGCAAGACGGATTGGAGATTCTTACCACCATCAACAATGTTTATCAACTGTTGCCAGTTCCAGCCTTTCTGCAAATTCAAACCTATTACGAAAAAATGTGGTTGGGCATGGGCAGAACCATCAAATATTGTCAGTTTGTACTAGGCGATTGCGTTTCCGAACCGGTTGAAGAAGAGGAAGCCAACAGCCGGAGTTAGTATAACTTCGAATCCTAAATTGTAATTTAAAACAAAAAGCCCCTCAAACTTGAGGGGCTTTTTGTTGCGGACTGGACGGGACTCGAACCCGCGACCTCCGCCGTGACAGGGCGGCATTCTAACCAGCTGAACTACCAATCCGTTCTCTTTGTTGGGTTACAGTGCTTTTCAGTACTTGTTTCCCTCAAAAGGACTGCAAAAATAAGGCGAAATTTGCCACGAGTCAAGTACCTGTTGCAAAAAATGCCAAAGAATTTTTCTCCCCTGCCACAATCTCTATATTCGCTGCATCAACCAACCATGAATCGCAAAGTAACCCCTACCCTACTTCATCGAATCCTGCGCAAGGCCAGAATGTCTGTTCTGTTGTGCTATTGTTTGAGCCATTGGCCAAATCTAATGGCGCAATTCCCTGAGACGCAATGTTACCACATCGACAATGGAGGACATGAACGCAACCGCAACATCGATGTGCGTCACATGAAGGTAGAGGTTCGTTTCGATGCGATGAAAAAAACGGTTTTTGGCAAGGTCACTCATACGTTCACGCCTTTGCAATCTTCCATCGATACGATATTCTTCGATGCCCCCGGCATTCAAATCAAATCGGCCAATTTAGATGGAAAACCACTCAATTATAAAATCATACCCACTGGCGTGATTGTTTACCCAGCGCTTTCATCGCCCATAGCACTGAAAATCAACCGAATTGAATCCGGATCCGCGCCTAATAAAGGCTCAAAGGCCAAAGCTAATTCCAAAACCGCGGCGTCAACAATCACATCTAATTCAAACGCAGCCACCTTCGCATCGCACAACCATCAAATCGTCTTTGAATACACCGCCCAACCACAAAAAGGCATCTATTTCAGCGGATTTACAGCGGCCAACGGCGAACCATTGAGTAACACACGCGATGAAAAAGAAATGATTCGGCAGCAGATCTGGACGCAAGGACAGGGGATCGACAACCGACATTGGATCCCCATGATGGATGATCGGGGCGACAAAT
>JBJTNN010000175.1:0-2524 GCA_046074125.1 Bacteroidota bacterium | reverse complement strand
CCCACTTTTTGCACGCCGTTGCGGGTTTCTTTGATTTTTCCGTCGGTGGAGGCATCGCGCTGCATGGCAATTTCCACGAGGGCGGAGGCGTTGCTCGAGGTTTTGTTTTTGGAGGTATCGGCAACCACGGGGGTTGGACTTCCTTCGGTGTAGGGGTTATTGTCGATGCCGAGGGCGGCGGCATCGAGGGGGTCGATGTCGGTGTCTACCTTCACGGCGGCGGGTTTGTTCTTGAATTTTTGCTCGGTAATTTCGAAAGCTTTGATATAAATTTCGGCGCTTTGGTTGGGGATGCGGCTATGCCAAAAATCGCGCTGGGCGATGGCTTTTCGCATGTAGTCGGCGGCGGGGTCTTTGTAATCGCGGCGAATCTCCACGGCCCCAATTTTCTCTGTTTTGGGCGTGAGGATGATGTTGAGGGTGTCTTTGCTGTTGTAATTGACCACCAGGGGGATTTCGGTGCTATGGAAATCGGGGTGGGAGAAGATGAGTTTGTAGGAACCGGTTCTTAGGTTCAGCGAAAAGTACCCATCGAGGCGGGTTTGTCCGAGTTTGGCGCCATCGCGGTCAAAGATCTGAACCAGCGGCAGGGGCGCTTTTGCGGTGTCTACCACCAAGCCCATGACTTGTGCCTGCGCTTTTTGGGCACCGAATCCCAGCAGGAAAACCAGGAGCAGGCAGCGGAGGCGGTGGATGATTTGCATGGGCGGGCTTGCGGGCGTTATTTTTTATCGGTCTTGGGGTTCGCTTTTTTGTTGGCATTCCGCTGCAGGGCTTTGCGTTGGGCCTCTGTGGGATAGGGGAAGGCCGGCGCGGTCACGGTATGCGGAGGAATAAACGTTTCGTTGGTGGGTTTGTTTTGAATGTCGTAAACAAAACGGGGGAGTTTGGCTTCATCGGCGGGCAAATCGGCAATGGGGTAGAGCACACCTTTGGGGTCTTGGAAAAGGGTGATGCCTGAGATTTTGCCGTCACTGAACCGAATTTTCATGAATTGGCTCTTGACCACGTTGGCCGACTGCAGGGTATCGGCATCGCGCAGATAGTAGATGCTTTGGGCGTTGCTTGAGACTTGCATTTGCGCCAATTTTTGCTCGTTGTTGAACTGCTGAAACATCGAATCGCCCTGAATCTGTGAATAGTGTAAATTGTCTTCTTTGATGGCCGCGAAGGCGTTGGGGAAGGCTTTGAGACTGCGGATTTTTTGCTGCTTCACTTGCATCTCCATGGAATCGCCATTGAGTCGCGTGAGGGAGTCCCACAGCACCGGCTCGCCGCTGAAATAGAAGGTAGAATCACGCCTGGCCGAAGTGAGTTTGTGGCAGGTGCCCGAGGCGGTTTGTTGGGTGAACGCCACATGGTGGATGGCTTGCAGCGCGATGGGTTGGGTGCTGTCGCTGTTGTAATGCAGGGTATCGCCTTTGATGCGAAACAGGTCTTTGCCACTGCCTTGGTAGGCCACGGCGCGGTCCCACACCGAAAAGGATTTGGCGTTGCCGCGGTAATGGGCATGCTGTCCCCATACCTGCCATTGGTCGAGGGTGTCGTGGATGTAAACCCGTCCGTGGGCGATGCCGCTTTGGTCTTTTTTGTTGAACAGGAGGGTGTCGCACAGCACAGTTCGGCCGGAATCGAACAGGGCCACTTGGCCGTAAAATTCGCCTTTTTGCGATTCGGTGAGGTAGTATCCGCGGTTGAAAACCACGGTGCGTGCTTTGTAGTCGAGCTGGGTAATGGCAAAAAACTGGGCTTTTTTAAGGTCGGTGCGATACTGCAACGTATCGGTTTTCACGGTATATTCGGGGGTGGTGAGGACCACTTTATTTTTGAAAAACAGGGTTTTGAGGGAGGGGTTGTAGCTGCCCGAGACCGAGGTAAGTTGGGTTTCTTTGTCTTTGATGTTGCCGCGGGAGCCGTACCAGCCCACTTTGGTTTGGGTGTGGTATTGGATCCAGGGGGTGGTGAGGGTCATGCTGCCATCGGTGAGGGTTACGCCGCCGGAGACTTTGGCGATGTGGGTGGCGTTGTTGTATTCGAGGGTTTTGCCGGTGACGGTGGCGCCATCGGGGTTGGTGATGCGCACATTGCCGCGGCCCAGCAGGTCTTCGGTTTGGGGATCGTATTCGGCTTCGTCGCAGAACACCATGGAGCCCGATTGCTCAAAGCGCACATTTTCGCGGAGCCATTGCACGGTTTTTCCGCCTTTTTTGAGCGATTTCATGCGTCCGGCTTGCAGGGAGATGGCTTGAGCCTGTACATTTTGCGGCATCAAAGCGAGCAACAGGAGCAATACGCCGATCATCGCGGTGAGGGATCGCGGGGTGGCCGATGGTTCGACAAAGTTTCGTTGATGAATTTGAAGATAGCCCACGCAGTTTTGTGCTTTGTGCAATTACTTTGCAAAGTAAGTGTTAAAAGCGTTTCAATCAGCGGTAAATCTACGGAATTGGGATTTAGACCGACGGTCAACCTTGTTGGCTGTGAGCGGGGGTGTGGACTCTGTGGCGTTGGCGCGGTTGTTTGC
>JBJTNN010000174.1:0-11509 GCA_046074125.1 Bacteroidota bacterium | reverse complement strand
CCAATACAGTTTGGTGTTGGGAATGGTGAAGATGAACAACATTCTCGGCGCGATGTTGGTGGAAGTAGATTTTGAGGTGATGCCCACCTGGCAAAAAGTGCTGAAGCGGATGATCGACATCCTGGTTTCTAGCATTGCCCTTCTTTTGTTGTCGCCCGTTTTCATCCTGTTAGCGCTACTCGTTCGACTCGATTCAAAAGGACCCATCTTTTTTACCCAACCCAGGATTGGCCTGAAAGGCAAATTGTTCAACATTATCAAATTCCGTTCGATGCGCATCGACGCAGAAAAAATGGGACCCCAACTGAGTCACGACAAAGATGACAGACGCACACGCATTGGCATATTCCTCAGACAAAGTCGTCTCGATGAACTGCCCCAATTTGTGAATGTATTGATGGGGCAAATGAGTTTGGTGGGGCCGCGACCCGAGCGAGAATTCTTCAAGGATCAAATTATTATCAAAGCACCTATTTACCAACGATTGCATCGAATCAAACCCGGCATCACTAGTTGGGGTCAGATTAAATACGGCTATGCATCCAATGTAGAGGAGATGATCGACCGCATGAAATACGACATTTTGTATTTGGAAAACATGTCGTTGGGATTGGATTTCAAAATCATGCTGTACACCGTGCTCATCATGGTGCAGGGCCGAGGCAAGTAAAGCTCAACTTTTTCTGCGTAATTTTGTTTCAACATCCAACATGGAACAAAACAAACCGGTGTCCTCCACCCCCATTTCACTGATTTGGAATTGGGTGATCAAGGAAAAAAAGAACATCCAATTCATCCTCATCTACGCCATCGTTTCGGGTCTGTTGAGCTTGGCCATCCCGCTGGGAATTCAAGCATTGGTGGGCACTGTAATGGCTGGGAAATTGAGTTCAAGCTGGGTAATTATCGTCATAGTCACAACCACTTTCGTTGCATTTACAGGCGCAACCAAATTGGCACAAATGAGCATTTTAGACAGTATCCAAAAGAAGCTATTTGTAAGATATGCATGGATTTACAAGGAATCCATGAGTCATCTAAACGACCAATATGCCCCAGAGGAATTGTTGGTAAAAGGACGCAAATTCCTGGACATCGTCACCTTTCAAAAATCCTTTTCAAAACTGCTTGCTGACTTCACCAAAAGTGCGTTACAGATTGTGGTCGGCATTCTGCTCCTTACGGTCTACCACCCCGTCTTTTTGCTGGTTGGTATGGGAATTGCGCTGGCAATTTTCATTGGTTTTCGATTGACATGGAAATCAGGTTTTGAGTCGGCCCGACATGAAAGCAACATGAAATTCAGGACCTACGAGAGCATTTTAGCGCTCGCTCAGTCTCAAAAAGACCTAGAATTGGAAGGAATTCAATTGGAAAATTTCCATACCTCGGTCGACGGTTACGTCAAATTCCGTGAGGAACATTTCAAAGTGTTGTACCGACAAGCCAAATTTGGAATTTTTACAAAAACCTTGCTCACAGCCATTATGCTCATCGTGGGTAGCTATCTCTTGGTGAACAACCAGATTAGCCTTGGTCAATTTCTTGCTTCGGAAATCTTGATTATTACGCTGCTTGATGCCACAGAAAAGTTAATCTTATCGGTGGAGAACATCTACGACAGCGGAACCGCCTTGGAAAAACTCAACGCCATAGACGCAAACAAAAAATGGGAGGCCTCGATATGAAACGCACGAGCAAAAAAATCCCCCAATATTGGTTAAAAGACAGTGTTTGGGTGGGCAAAACCATGGTTTTGCGTTTGCGGATTCTGTTGGTGGTGGTTTTGTTGGGATTGTTTTTGCCTTGGCGGCAGAATATCCAAGCCACGGGCAAGGTGATTACTTTGCTGCCAGATCAACGTCCGCAAGAGGTACAAACCAACATTGCAGGTCGGGTAAGTGTTTGGAAGATCAAAGAAGGCGATTTCATCAAAAAGGGCGATACCGTGGTGGTATTGACAGAGATCAAGACTGAGTACTTAGACCCCAAATTACTGGACCAAACGGAGCTTCAGATAACAGCAAAAGAGAAGTCGGTGCTGAGTTACACGAGTAAAATTGATGCCATCAACGACCAAATCAATCAACTTGAAAACAACCGTGATTTGTCGCAATCGAAGGCCCTCAACAAAATCGAACAAGAACAGTTTAAATTGAAAGAAATTCAGGCCGATTTGAGTGCCGCGTTGATTGCGTTGGACATCGCCAAGAAACAATACGAGCGCGACAGTATTTTGGCCATTGATGCACTCCGAAGTAGGTTGGAAGTGGAAAACCGCAGACTGAAATTCCAGGATGCCATCGCAAAGAAAATTGGACTTGAAGCCAAAGTGAAGAGCGCACAAAATGCTGTGGAAACGGCCAAGATCGAATACAAAAACGTGAGGTCTGAATATGGCGAAAAGTTGGCCAAAGCAGAGAGTGATCGATTTTCAGCCATTTCCTCACAGTTAGAGACGGAAGCTGAGGTGAGTAAACTCCGAAACAACTACAATAACTACAACATCCGAAATGGCTTTTATGTCATTACTGCACCGCAAGACGGCTATGTATCCAAAACCAACATTCGCGGATTGGGCGAGACGGTGAAAGAAGGTCAAGCGATTTGCACGATTGTGCCCGATGGCGCTTCGCTGGCGGTTGAATTGAAATTGGCTCCCAACGATATGCCATTGGTAGACGTAGGCGAGCAGGTCAATTTTGTTTTTGATGGATGGCCCACCATTGTGTTCAGTGGATGGCCAGCGGCAAGTTTTGGAACGTTTCAGGGAAAAGTATACGGGGTTGACAACATGATGGATACCGACGGTAAATATCGGGTATTGGTGAAGGCCGACACCCACAATAAACCTTGGCCCGTGGCCTTAAAAATTGGGGTTGGGGCGCGTGGATACATGCTATTGAAAACCGTTCCCATTTGGTATGAATTGTGGCGGGTGCTCAACGGATTTCCGGCAGACTTTTACAAACCTGAACCCACTGAAAATTCCAAGGAAAAATGAGGATCATGGAAAAATCCAATGGCAGAATAAGTACATTAAGAAAGGCACTTACCTGTGCTTGGGCGTTGGGATTGCTGTTGGTGCAAGGACAATCAGTGTGGGGTAAACCCATGGCAATAGACCGCGGTTCTAAGCAATATGTCAACGGCGAATTCACAACCAACGACAGCGGTGCTGTGGCCCTTCAACCGCTTCCTTTCTCTGCGGTGCTTCAGTGGGTATTGCAGAACCACCCCGTTTTAAAGCAGGCCAACAATTACATGCCCATTGCCAAGGCGCAGTTGTTGATTGCCCGGGGTGCCTTTGACCCTGCGGTATCGCTGTATGGTACGAGAAAAAACGAAAATAACGGTCAGTTTTATCGTTATCAGAATTTAGACTTAAGCATCCCCAATTATTACGGCGGAGGCATTTCGTTTTCGAATCCATTGAATCAATCAAACACATCGGCATCGGGCTCATTGGGCTTCAGTGCAGAACTCCCTTTACTCAAAGGGCTGATTACCGATTACAGAAGGACCGCCCTGGGCAAGGCAAAGATCAACGTACAAATGAGTTTGGCGGAACGCGATCAGTGGATTAATGACATCATCAGAGACGTATTCACGGAATACGCCCAGTGGTTGGTTGCTTACGAATCGGCCCAGCAAATTCAGGGGGTTTTACGATTGGCAACGGAACGACAAAAAGGCTTGCGCACGTTGTTTAATTCTGGGGCCGGTACAAGTGTTGACACCATGGAAACCTATGTTCAATGGCAGCAGTACAAGGCAAAATACGATTTATCGGCTTGGAAGCAGGAAAAACAACGTTTGTTGGTGAGCATGTTTTTGTGGGATGCCAATGGCAATCCCATGGAACCTCTGCCATCGGTTTTCCCCACTACTGAGGGGTTGGCATGGATAGACAGCATGGTGTCTGAAGCCAACAATTACCTGAACAATCCCGACAACGACCCGCTATTGCAACCGGCACTAAGATTGAGTTTGTTGAAGGTAGAATCGAAGCGTTTGGAATTCAATTTGGCGAAAAACAACATGCTGCCGAGTTTGAATTTGCAATATGGTTACAATCAACCCAATGCCGCCTGGCGGTATTCACCCTCAACTGCGACGCAGTTTACGGGTTTTGGCATGGGTTTTCAATCGAGTTTGTTTTTTAAGCAGCAGCGGGGTCAATACAAGGAAATGCAGCTTGGGCTGATGAATGCGCAGTTGGAGGTCGACAACAAACGAAGAAACTACGCTGTGAAGTCGAACACATTGTTGCAGGAATACGGCATTCAAAAAAGTCAGTTTGACCAATGGTTGGATATTGGAAAAAATCAACGGAAGCTTTACGATATGGAAGCCCGCAGGTTAGAGGCCGGAGATGTGAACTTTTTCGTATTGAACTCGCGGGAAATGCGTCTTTTGGATATTCAACTATTGGCCCTGGATTACAAGTTACAATATCAACTCTCAGGGATTCAATATCTCCATTTTTTAGGTTGGCTATCGCGCAGCTAACCCCTGCCTTCTCTCGTTGTTAAATTGTGGATAATCATCCGCCTATTTCCGCGGCATCGGTGGGTTTAATGGGTATTTTTACGAATCAATTAACAACAAAGTCAAATGACGGAAGATTTAAGTAGAGCGAATTACGACGCAGACAATATTCAGGTTTTAGAAGGATTAGAAGCGGTAAGAAAAAGACCCGCGATGTACATTGGAGACATCGGTGTAAAGGGACTCCACCATTTGGTTTACGAGGTTGTCGACAACAGTATCGACGAAGCGTTGGCGGGTCATTGTAAGAATATTCACGTAACCATTTTGCCGGGTAACGCCATTCGCGTTGAGGATGATGGTCGTGGTATCCCCACTGGCATGCACACCAAAGAAAATCGCAGTGCGCTTGAGGTGGTAATGACCGTATTGCACGCTGGGGGTAAATTCGACAAAGACACCTACAAAGTATCGGGTGGATTGCACGGTGTGGGTGTGAGTTGCGTAAACGCATTGTCTACCGACTTAAAAGTTACCGTATACCGTGAGGGCAAAATTTTCCAACAAGAATACCAAATAGGTAAGCCGATGTATGCTGTGAAGGAAATCGGTACGTCTGACCGTCGTGGTACGGTGGTGGAATTCCAGCCCGATGCAAGCATTTTCCAAGCAACAGAATACAACTTCGAAACTTTGCAAAATCGTTTGCGCGAGTTGGCGTACTTGAACAAAGGCATTCATTTGACTTTAATTGATGAACGTGAAAAGTTAGACGACGACACATTCCGCAAAGGCGATTACTTCTCTGAAGGTGGATTGAAGGAATTTGTCACTTTCATTGATGGCACGCGTGAAAAATTGATTCCTTTCCCTGTGTACGCCGAGAGCGATAAGCACGGTATCCCCGTTGAAATCGCCTTCCAATACAACACGGGCTATGCAGAAAACCTGCATTCCTACGTAAACAACATCAATACCATTGAGGGCGGTACCCACGTGGCGGGATTCCGCAGGGCATTGACCCGTACCTTAAAGGCCTATGCCGAGCGCATGAAGTTGCTGGAAAAAGTGAAGATTGAAATTTCTGGCGATGACTTCCGCGAAGGACTCACCGGTGTGATTTCTGTAAAAGTTCAGGAACCTCAGTTCGAAGGACAGACCAAAACCAAATTGGGTAACAACGAGGTGATGGGTGCGGTTGACATGACGGTGGGTGAAATGCTGGACAACTATTTGGAAGAAAACCCCAAAGAGGCGCGTGTAATTGTAGACAAGGTGATTGTTGCAGCCCAAGCACGTGCAGCGGCACGTAAAGCCCGTGAAATGGTGCAGCGTAAGGGTGCAATGAGCGGAATGGGATTGCCAGGTAAATTGAGCGATTGTTCTAAAACAGACCCCGCCATTTGTGAAATATTTTTGGTAGAGGGAGATTCAGCGGGTGGAACGGCCAAACAAGGTCGCGACCGTGAATTCCAGGCCATTCTCCCCTTGCGTGGTAAAATTTTGAACGTGGAAAAAGCGTTGGAACACAAAATTTACGACAACGAAGAGGTTCGCAACATGTTCACTGCCATGGGAGTTCACATCGGAACCAATGAAGAGGGCGAAAAAGAACTGATGTTAAACAACCTTCGATATCACAAAATTGTGATTATGACGGATGCTGACGTCGATGGTTCACACATCAGAACCTTGATCTTGACTTTGTTCTTCCGCCACATGAAAAAACTGATCGAAAATGGCCACTTGTATATTGCTACACCCCCACTCTACTTGGTAAAAAAAGGGAAAGACAGTCGTTACTGTTGGGATGATGCAGGCAGAGACGCTGCCATCAAAGAATTGGCAAAAGGCGGCAATGAAGACAGCGTAGGTGTTCAGCGATACAAAGGTTTGGGTGAAATGAATGCAGAGCAGTTGTGGGAAACCACCATGGATCCTGCACGCAGAACCCTGAAACGCGTTGAACTCGACAGTGCCGCAGAAGCGGATCGTATTTTCAGTATGTTGATGGGCGATGATGTCCCTCCTCGCAGAGAGTTCATCGAAGCCAACGCGAAATACGCGAAGATCGACGCCTAACAATTATTGAAGTAACTTATTGGAAGCGGATGGCTCTGGAAGGGGTCATCCGCTTTATCCATTGTACGGGGAGGATGGCCGCAAAAATGCTGGCGACGATGATGCCCAGATTAACGAACAAAATGGCCCAAGGATCCAACTCTACCATCACGTATTTCACAAAATAAACCTCTTGATTGAGGGTGAGAATGTGGGTTTTGTCTTGTATCAAACAAAGAACGATGGCGATGAAATTACCCAGCAGCACACCAACGGTGACGATATAAGCCGATTGCCACAGAAATATGCGCTGGATTTGTGCAATGCTGCTCCCCATGGCCTGCGCGATGCCTACAAATGAGGTTTTTTCCACCATTAAAATCAACAAGATGGTAGACATGGCAATGATTGCAACCAAGGCCATCAGCGTAAGTATTACCCATACGTTGGTGTTTAGGATGGACAACCAATCGTAAATCTGTCGGTGAAACTGTCGGGAATCGGAAATTCTCAACATGCCGGCGGGCAGTTGCATGGATATGGCCAGGGGATCAATTTGGCCTTGTTGTTGCTCCCATATTTCAATTTGGGTAAAGCCTGGTTTTACATCGAGGTATTTTTGCACAAGGGGCAAATCGGTATAAATGACTTGATTATCGATTTGTTCGATTCCGGTTTCGAACAACCCTGCAATGAGCGGCCGCGCTGCGCGCGGCCTCCCCCTGCCCAAACTATCGTTCACAAAAAAGACCAAGGTCAACCTATCCCCCGTATCCAAACGCAACCGATCGGCCATCGCCTGGGATATATAAACCCACGGATCCGTTCCAGATCCCGAATTCGCATTTTTCTCGGCCAATTGAGCCACCGGCATCGAAGCGCAGCGCTTCAGCACAAACGCGCCCATCCCAAATTCGAAATCTGCCTGACGCATTCCCTTGGCAACCACCCCGTCTAATTCAGTTTCTCCCTTCACAATGCATGCCTTGCTCGCCGAAATGGCCCAATGAGATATTCCGGCAGGCAAATCGGAGTTCCCCAAGGCCTTGCCCCCGGCAAAAGCAGGCAAATGCTGAGAGGAAACCACCATGGGTTCTGCGCCCTCTACGTTGGCCGCATGGTCAATAATGTAACTGCCATGAACCTGTACAACCTTGTTGCGAATTCCGTTCTGAAAGCCCTTTACTGTGGCAATTGTCACAATCATCGTGGCAACGCTCAAAGAAACTGCGGAAATTGCCAAACGCATCATATTTTTGGAGAAGGAATTGCCTCCACTCCCCATGAATCGAAACGCTATGAATTTGACCCAAGACACTAC
This sequence comes from Bacteroidota bacterium, assembly GCA_046074125.1. Classification (GTDB taxonomy): domain Bacteria; phylum Bacteroidota; class Bacteroidia; order NS11-12g; family UBA955; genus UBA955. Next base: position 3,636 of record JBJTNN010000174.1, on the reverse strand, counting down.
AGCCTTCAAAGGTAGTTCTTTCAATGCACTCGTAATACTAGCGCTTCAGACATTCTGCGGCCTTCTGGCGCACCCCATTCAAGCCCAACCCATATCTGCCTCAACCACCCAGGCAAAGCCATCCAACATCGTTGCCAGCAACAACCAACCCATGCCAGCCATTGAAGTTGGCGCCAACAATGTAACCGCTTACCTGCCGCTGCTAAAAAACAAACGCGTGGGCATCGTAGCCAACCCCACTTCCACCATTGGGAAAACGCACCTCATCGACACACTGAAAGCCCTGGGCGTTAATATAACCAGAGTTTTTGCCCCCGAGCATGGGTTTCGTGGCGATGCAGAAAATGGAGCCCATATCAACAACGATATCGATCCAAAAACTGGACTTAAAATCATTTCACTGTATGGCAAGCATGTAAAACCCACCGCAGAAGACCTCAAAGAAATGGATGTGATTGTATTCGACATTCAAGATGTTGGCACCCGATTTTACACTTACCTCACAACCCTACACTATGTGATGCAAGCGTGTGCTGACCACAACAAACCATTGATTGTGTTAGACCGACCCAATCCCAACGGCTTTTACGTTGATGGTCCGGTGCTACAACTGCCCTTAAAAAGCATGGTGGGTGTGCATCCTATCCCCATTGTGCACGGGATGACCCTCGGCGAGCTCGCCAAAATGATCAACGGGGAAGGTTGGCTGAAAGACAGTTTATCGCCCAAGAGAAAGGCTTGTAAACTCACCGTAGTGGCCTGTAAAAACTATACCCATAACCGCAGTTATCCTTTACCAGTGCCTCCATCGCCCAACCTGCCCTCGCAAAATGCCATTTACCTGTACCCCACACTGTGTTTGCTTGAGGGCACCAACGTGAGCATGGGTCGCGGGACCGACAAACCCTTCGAGTGTTTTGGCGCCCCATGGCTCAAGCAAGGCACCTATACATTTGTGCCAAAAGCCATTCCAGGGAAATCACTGAATCCGCCATATTTGGGCGATACTTGTCACGGCGTTTTGTTAACCAATTTCGCCTCAGAATTCATCATTTCCTACAAACACATTTACATTGAGTGGTTGTTTATGCTGTATCAAGAATGTCCCGATAAATCGAAATTCTTTAACCCATTTTTCGACAAATTGGCGGGAACCACCCTGTTGAAACAACAGATCATCCAAGGACTTAAACCCAGTGAAATCAGGGATTCATGGCAACCGGGTATCGCGCAATTTATGCAGGCGAGGAAACCGTATTTGTTGTATCCGTTCGACCCCAACATTGGCCTCAATTGACCTATATTTGTGTTATGAAAAGAACCATTCTCAATTCCATTGTGGCCATCGCGTTGGTGCTTGGTGCTTGCAACCAAACTTCGATCAACCAAATTGGTGATCCTGTTAATTCGGACGAAGCGGTATCTGTGGGTGTAGGAATGGAAGCCTTTCAAAAAGAAGGAAAAGCGGAAGCTGTGTTGTTCGGAAAAGTGGCTGAAGTATGTCAGGCCGAAGGCTGCTGGCTATCGTACGTTACCGAAGACGACAACATGGTTGTAGATTTTGGCGAAGTATTCACTGTTCCCAAGAACATTGCCAACAAAGACCTGTACGCAAAAGGACACTTTTATCGCGACACTTTGGAGGATAAAACCATTGAAATCAAATTCAGGGCAACTGGAGTAAAATTTAAATAACCCAACCATTAGCGCTGGCTGTTGGAAGGATTACGGCTATCAACGAGAAAGGGCACCCATGGGTGCCCTTTCTCGTTGATATACCTGAATGAGGTTATTTAATTTCGAAGGTATTCATGAAAGCGGTGGTGAAATTACCCGCACGGAAGTCGGGATCACGCATCAATTGCAAGTGCAATGGTACTGTGGTTTTCACTCCTTCTATCACAAATTCACCCAGAGCACGCTCCATTTTCACGATGGCTTCCTCACGCGTCTGTGCAGAAACTATCAGCTTGGCTACCATGGAATCATAGAACGGTGGAATGCTGTAACCAGCGTAAATGTGTGTATCCACACGCACCCCATGTCCACCTGGACGGTTCAATTGGGTAATCTTACCGGGTGATGGTCGGAAATTGTTGTGAATATCCTCTGCGTTGATTCTACATTCGATGGCGTGTTTGGTTGGATAGTGATCCTTTCCTGAAATAGGCACACCCGCTGCAATCAAAATTTGCTCTTTTACCAAGTCGTAGTTGATTACTTCCTCAGTAACAGGATGTTCTACCTGAATACGGGTATTCATCTCCATGAAGTAGAAGTTGCGGTGTTTATCCACCAAAAACTCTACGGTACCCACACCCTCGTAATTGATGATTTGGGCTGCTGCTTTGGCTGCCTCACCCATCTTCTCGCGAAGTTCGGGCGTCATGAACGGCGATGGTGTTTCTTCCAACAATTTCTGGTGACGACGTTGGATTGAACAATCACGCTCCGACAAATGACAAACTTTACCATATTGATCCCCTGCGATTTGGATTTCGATGTGACGGGGATCTTCAATGTATTTCTCCATGTACAAGCCGTCGTTACCGAAAGCGGCGCCCGCTTCTTGTTTCGCGCTGTTCCATGCCGCTTCGATATCTTCGTCCTTCCAAACGATACGCATACCACGACCTCCACCACCAGCGGTGGCTTTCATGATTACGGGGTATCCAATTTGGTTGGCAATTTTGATGGCTTGATCAAAGCTTTCCAACAAACCTTCTGATCCAGGGATGGTGGGAACACCTGCTTTTTTCATGGTGTCCTTGGCATTCGACTTATCACCCATTTGGTCGATCTGCTCTGGCGTAGCACCAATGAATTTGATGCCGTGATCGCGACAGAGTGCAGAGAACTTGCTATTCTCCGACAAAAATCCGTATCCTGGGTGAATGGCGTCGGCGTTGGTAATTTCCGCTGCCGCCAAAATGCGAGACATCGACAAATAACTGTCTTTGCTCTGAGGAGGTCCGATACAAACCGCTTCGTCAGCAAAACGGACATGCAAACTATCACGGTCGGCCGTAGAGTACACAGCAACCGTTTTGATGCCCATTTCTTTGCACGTGCGAATGATACGCAACGCAATCTCACCGCGGTTTGCGATTAAGAGTTTTTTAAACATGACGAATGTGATTAGGCAGGTTCAACCAAGAATAAAGGCTGGTCGTACTCTACTGGAGTCGCATTTTCTACCAACACTTTTACAATCTTTCCGCTGATCTCACTTTCAATCTCATTGAACAACTTCATCGCTTCGATGATACAAACCACTTTACCGGGCTTCACATCATCCCCCACGTTCACAAATACGGGTGATTCTGGATTTGGGGTGCGATAAAACGTTCCTACCATGGGTGATTTGATGGTGATCAGGTTATCGGCTTTGGCTTCTACTGCTGGCGCTGCAGGCGCTGCTGCCGCAGGCGCTGCCGCTGCGGGCGCTGCTGCTACGGGCGCTGCCTGAACTGCCAAAGGGGTATATTGGGCTGTGGTGATTTGTGCAGGATTCTTTTTGATTGAAAGTTTAAAATCTTTTTGGTTGATTTCCACTGCATCTACACCTACGCCTGAAACAAATTTAATCAGGGCTTGAATCTCTTTTAAGTCCATATTTTCGCTTTAAGTTGAAGG
>JBJTNN010000173.1:0-3868 GCA_046074125.1 Bacteroidota bacterium | reverse complement strand
TTCCGGCGTGAATAGCGAAAATAGGTATTCCCTTCCTGTATCACCAACGAATCCGCGGAAAAATGTTGAATCCTGAACTTGCGAATGGGTTCCGGCGTGGTGGATCCTTGGTCGTAATAAAGCGCCAATTGGTATCCAGTTATACAAAAGGGTAGGCTACAGGCTTCCACCCGCGCACGCCCCCAAGCTTTTTTCTCGATGGCGGCTATCGCATAGAAAAACGGACCGTTTTCAGCAATTCGAAGGGTATCGTTCGATGTAAGGGCTAGTGGAACCAATTTCCCTTCCACAAGTTTGGCTGCGGTGTAAATTGCGCCGGGTCTATTGCCCAATCCCAAATGAAATGTGTCAATACTACGATAAAGCCATGTGCCGGCCAATTGCTGCCGGGTAATTGTGGGTAGGGTGTCGCCCGAGATGCCGCTTGGCAATCGATGATTGATTTTGCATCCATCGCGATTTTTGTCTGGCGAGCCCATTGAACCGCTGCTAGATCCAGCAATGAATAGGGTGAGTACGCCCAAGGCAATTACCCATGTCACAACGGATTTTTGCTTTAGAACCCTCATGATACAATGTTAACCGTTTCTGCGTTTGATTTCGTCACGTATTTTGGCTGCCTTGCCGTAGTCTTCGTCGTTGATGGCATCCTCTAAGAGTTGTTCCAGTTCCTCCAACGACAATTTGGCATAGCCCGAATTTACATGACTATTGGCTTGGGGTTCCATGAGGTCGTCAACCAATTGACCTGGCATTTCGTCCTCCTCGTAGTCCTCGCTTTGTTCGTCGTTGTAGGCTGCTTCCTCCAGTATTTTTTCTACGCAATAGATCGGACACCGAAATTTGATACCCATGGCGATGGCATCGCTCGTTCTGGAATCAAGAACCACCAATTTGGAGGTGGAGTCATTCACGCACAAACAAGTAATTCCCGCATAATAAATGCCTTCATCGAGTTGTTGAATGTTGATCTCAGTGACGGTGATGTCGAACTCTCTCAGTGCGTTACTGAACAGATCGTGTGTCATGGGACGTGTGGGTTTCATGCCCTCAAGTTCCATTGCGATGGCTTGCGCTTCGAATCCACCAATGATGATGGGGAGTATGCGATTTCCGTTGAGTTCTTTCAAATACAGGGTATAGGCACCGTGTGAATGTGCAGGAACGATATTCCTGATAACCATTTCTACGCGATTGCTCATGAATCTGTATCTGGGATTAAATTAGTTTTTGGCAGCGGCAATCAATTGAGGCAATACCTCAAACGCATCGCCTACGATACCATAATCTGCGGCTTTGAAGAAAGGGGCTTCGGGATCTTTGTTGATGGCCACAATGACTTTGCTCGAGCTTACGCCCGCCAAATGCTGAATGGCACCAGAAATTCCCACAGCCACATACAAGTTGGGTTTGATGGTGATGCCCGTTTGTCCAACGTGTTCACTATGCGGACGCCAATCCATGTCGCTCACAGGCTTTGAACAGGCAGTGGCAGCGCCCAATGCTGTGGCTAAATCCTCGATCAAATGCCAATTCTCAGGTCCTTTCAAACCACGTCCACCGCTGATGACCACTTCGGCTTCTGTGAGGGGGATTTTGCCCGTTACTTTGTTTACAGCATCGATGGTTAGGCCGCTATTGGATAGACCCACGCTACTATTTTCAACTTGGGCAGATTCGCCAAAGGTTTTGATTTCAAATGAGTTTGGGGTGATGGCCAAAACTTTGTTTGTTCTGGTAAGGTTCACAAAAGCGAAGGCTTTTCCTGAGAATACGCCCCGTTTTACGGTGAATCCACCTTGTGTGTCGGGCAAACTTACGACATTCGAGGCCAAAGAAGCGCCCATTAATTGAGCCAATCTTGGCGACAGAGATTTTCCGGTGTAGGTGTTGCTCACAATTACCGTGGTTGCGCTCACTTCGTTCGCTACACCATGAACCGCCGCCGCATAGGCGTCGGCTGTAAAGGCTTCGCCCACAGAAATTGTTTTCACCTGGTGAGCCCCATACAAACCCAATTCGGATCCGTCTGCACCCTGTCCGATGGCTACCGCCACAACCTTGCTTCCCAATAAGTCGGCCACTTGACGACCGTATGACACGGCTTCGAAAGCCGCTTTTTTGAATTTTCCGTCGCTGATTTCAGCAAATACTAATACTGACATGTTAGATGACTTTGGCTTCGTTTCTGAGAATATCAATGAGTTTACCCGCTTCGCTGGGGTCGATCAATTTAACACCCGACTTAGGGGCAGGCAATTCAAATGAGGCGTACTGACTGTAACCACCCGAAGTCTGAGCGGACAATACCTGCAAAGGCTTGGTTCTTGCGGCCATGATGCCACGCATATTCGGAATTCGGGGTTCACACAAGTCTTTTTGCGCACTGGCCACGCAAGGACCGGCACAAGAAATGGTCTCGCGTCCACCATCGATGTCGCGGTCGAAACTGAATTTTCCAGCGGCGTAATCGATGCGGGTTACCACGTTGATGGATGGGATACCCAACATCGCGCCCAACAAACCGCAAACAGCACCGCCATTGTAGTCAATGCTCTCCCGACCCGTTAGGATCAAATCATACCCTTCGGCAATTTTTGAAATTTCCTCTGCAACATGCTGCGCGTCCATGGCTTCCGCATCGATGCGAATCGCCTCGTTAGCTCCCATGCTCAATGCTTTGCGAATGACCGGTTCAGCGTCGGCCTTTCCTACGTGCACAATGGTCAACGTACCGCCATTGGCCTCCGCAATCTCCAAACCGCGGGTTACCGCCAATTCGTCGTAAGGATTCAAGATGTACTGAACACCCGCAGTGTTAAACTGGGTGTTGTTATCGGTAAAGGTGATTTTTGTAGTGGTATCCGGAACCACACTGATGCAAGCAAGGATTTTCATTCCGGTCGTCTAATATTTTACAAAAATAGCAAATTTTCCCCGGCTTTGTTTGATTCCCACCCGCCAAGTTGGTAGTTTCGTTTTTTCAATTCATGAATTATCATTTCATCGCCATCGGTGGGGCCGTTATGCACAATTTGGCCCTAGAACTTCAACACAATCAACATCACATCACCGGTAGCGACGATGAGATTTTTGAACCCGCGAAATCGCGGCTCGACCATGCCGGAATTTTGCCACCTGCCCATGGATGGTTTCCTGAAAAAATACACCCAAACTTAGACGGAATCATTTTGGGGATGCATGCCAAACAAGACAATCCAGAGTTGCAACGCGCCATAGAACTAGGGATACCCACTTACAGCTTTCCCGAATTCATCTATCACCATGCCCAAAACAAAACGCGTTTGGTGATGGCGGGAAGCCACGGCAAAACAACTTGTACGGGTATGTTGATGCACATTCTCAAATGCCTCCAAAAACCATTCGATTACTTGGTGGGTTCACAGTTGCCCGGTTTTGAGCGCATGGTGAAATTGTCAGACGCCCCCCTCATGGTAATCGAAGGAGACGAATACCTCACATCGCCCCTTGATCTCAGGCCCAAATTTGTCCATTACCAAGCCCATGCCGCCATGATTACCGGCATAGCCTGGGATCATGTGAACGTGTTTCCTACCGAAGAAATTTATCACAATCAGTTTTCATTGTTGATTGATACGCTTCAGCTGGGCGGACACCTGTTCTGGTTCAACGGCGACGATGCCCTGAAAAACATCGCGCAAAAAAGTGGATTCCCTCAACAAGCCAATTACGATGCACCCCAATATCAAAATGTTAAGGGCGGCACCGAAGTAACCGTGAACAACCGTGTGTATACGTTGCCTTTTTATGGCCGACACAATCTGCAAAATGCGGCGGGTGTGGTAAAAATGGCCTCAACCATTGGCATTACGGAGGCGGAAGCATG
>JBJTNN010000172.1:0-5117 GCA_046074125.1 Bacteroidota bacterium | reverse complement strand
GAGACACGGTCCAGACTCCTACGGGAGGCAGCAGTGGGGAATTTTGGACAATGGGGGCAACCCTGATCCAGCCATGCCGCGTGAGTGAAGAAGGCCTTCGGGTTGTAAAGCTCTTTCGGACGGAACGAAATTGCTTGGACTAATACTCTGAGTAGATGACGGTACCGTAAGAAGAAGCACCGGCTAACTACGTGCCAGCAGCCGCGGTAATACGTAGGGTGCGAGCGTTAATCGGAATTACTGGGCGTAAAGCGTGCGCAGGTGGCGTCGCAAGTCAGGCGTGAAATCCCCGAGCTCAACTTGGGAACTGCGTTTGAAACTCCAAGGCTAGAATATGTCAGAGGGGGGTAGAATTCCACGTGTAGCAGTGAAATGCGTAGAGATGTGGAGGAATACCAATGGCGAAGGCAGCCCCCTGGGATAATATTGACGCTCATGCACGAAAGCGTGGGGAGCAAACAGGATTAGATACCCTGGTAGTCCACGCCCTAAACGATGTCTACTAGTTGTTGGTGGAGTAAAATCCATGAGTAACGCAGCTAACGCGTGAAGTAGACCGCCTGGGGAGTACGGTCGCAAGATTAAAACTCAAATGAATTGACGGGGGCCCGCACAAGCGGTGGATTATGTGGATTAATTCGATGCAACGCGAAAAACCTTACCTGGCCTTGACATGTACCGAATTTAGCAGAGATGCTTTAGTGCTCGCAAGAGAACGGTAACACAGGTGCTGCATGGCTGTCGTCAGCTCGTGTCGTGAGCTGTTGGGTTAAGTCCCGCGACGGGCGCACCCCTCGTCATTAGTTGCTACATTTAGTTGGGCACTCTAATGAGACTGCCGGTGACAAACCGGAGGAAGGTGGGGATGACGTCAAGTCCTCATGGCCCTTATGGGTAGGGCTACACACGTCATACAATGGCTGGTACAGAGGGTTGCCAACCCGCGAGGGGGAGCCAATCCCATAAAACCAGTCGTAGTCCGGATCGCAGTCTGCAACTCGACTGCGTGAAGTCGGAATCGCTAGTAATCGCGGATCAGCATGTCGCGGTGAATACGTTCCCGGGTCTTGTACACACCGCCCGTCACACCATGGGAGCGGGTTCTGCCAGAAGTAGTTAGCCTAACCGCAAGGAGGGCGATTACCACGGCAGGGTTCGTGACTGGGGTGAAGTCGTAACAAGGTAGCCGTATCGGAAGGTGCGGCTGGATCACCTCCTTTCTAAGGATACTGGTCGCGGGTTTTATACTCGTAGACTTTGTCGAGTAGGCATAATCGCCATTATTGGTTCTCACAGAGCGTTTGATTCTTTGGATGCATTGTTGTCTGGGCCTTTAGCTCAGCTGGTTAGAGCGCACCCCTGATAAGGGTGAGGTCAATGGTTCGAATCCATTAAGGCCCACTTTTGTTAGGTTGTTGTTTCCCTGGGGGATTAGCTCAGCTGGGAGAGCGACGGTTTTGCAATCCGTAGGTCAGCGGTTCGATCCCGCTATCCTCCACTTTCCCACCGGTATAACCGGTGGGTTAATCTTGTACTTTTCACAATTTCATATCTTCCGTTTGTTGGGTAATGAATATCGTCCAGCATTATGCTGGATAGTTTGGCGTCTACACTTTTAGAGTGTGACGCGCGTATGCTTTGTTGTCTATTATAGATGACGTGGTTTTCCGGAGAGTTTATCTTTCTGGATGCTGCCGAGGATGCCATGGATTATTCCATGTTCCTAGTTTAGAGTTATCTGTTTTGTATAAGCTATAAAGGGCGCGCGGTGGATGCCTTGGGGCAAGAGGCCGATGAAGGACGTGGTAAGCGACGATATTCCTCGGGGAGCTGCAATCGAGCTTTGATCCGGGGGTTTCCGAATGGGGTAACCCGGCGTCATGAATAATGACGTCGCATTCAGGTGAATAGATAGCCTGTCTGCGGGCAGCTGGTGAACTGAAACATCTAAGTAGCCAGACGAAAAGAAAGTAACAACGATTCCGTAAGTAGCGGCGAGCGAACGCGGATCAGTCCAAACCTGTGTTGTGTGATAGGCGGCAGCCGTTGCAGCATGGGGGTTGTGGGACCATACATTGTGATCTGCCGATTACAGGTGAGTCAAAAATCCATATTTTATACGAACGCGCTGGGAGGCGTGGGCACAGCGGGTGAGACCCCCTTAGTTTAAAGAATATGGACTTACTGTTATGGCACCCAAGTACCGCGGGACACGAGGAACCCTGTGGGAATCCGGGAGGACCATCTTCCAAGACTAAATACCTCTTGCCACCGATAGCGCATAAGTACCGTGAGGGAAAGGTGAAAAGCACCCCGGGAGGGGAGTGAAATAGTTCCTGAAACCGCGTCGCCTACAAGCAGTCGGAGCCCAGTTTACAGCTTGCTGTAACGGGTGACGGCGTGCCTTTTGCAGAATGAGCCTGCGAGTTAACGTATGTTGCGAGCTTAAGTGTTTTAGACACGTAGGCGTAGCGAAAGCGAGTCTGAATAAGGCGTATTAGTAGCATGTGTTAGACCCGAAACCGTGTGATCTACCCATGGCCAGGTTGAAGCGGGGGTAATACCTCGTGGAGGACCGAACCGTTGTATGTTGAAGAATGCTCGGATGAGCTGTGGGTAGGGGTGAAATGCCAATCGAACACGGAGATAGCTGGTTCTCCTCGAAATGCATTTAGGTGCAGCGTGTGATGTTCACCAACGGAGGTAGAGCACTGAATAGTCGATGGGCCCTCCCAGGTTACTGAGATTAATCAAACTCCGAATGCCGTTGGTTCAAGTCATGCAGTGAGACAGTGGGGGATAAGCTTCATTGTCGAAAGGGGAACAGCCCAGACCCACTGCTAAGGTCCCTAAGTGGCGGCTAAGTGTAAAAGGATGTGGGACTACGTAAACAGCCAGGATGTTGGCTTAGAAGCAGCCATCATTTAAAGAGTGCGTAACAGCTTACTGGCCGAATGCAGTCCTGCGCCGATAATGTAAGGGGGCTCAAGCCGCCCACCGAAGCATGGGAAGTCGTATTTTTACGGCTTGGTAGAGGAGCGTTGATACTGGGGTGAAGCATGAGCGTAAGCACATGTGGACTTGTATCAAGTGCGGATGCAGGCATAAGTAGCGAGAAGATGGGTGAGAATCCCATCCACCGAAAACCTAAGGTTTCCGCGGCCAGGTTCGTCCGCCGCGGGTTAGTCGGGCCTAAGCCGAGGACGATTGTCGTAGGCGATGGACACACGGTTCATATTCCGTGACAGTGCATGAAGGTTATACGTCTGGGGACGGATTGGAAGAGGTTTCCTAAGTTATTGGCTTACTGAGCGGATCCCTTGTGGTGAAGTGCAGAAGTTTCTTCCGGTTCCAAGAAAAGCCATGACGGTACGACATGTACTCCCGTACCGCAATCCGACACAGGTAGGTAGGTAGAGAATACCAAGGTGTTCGAGATAACTCACGCTAAGGAACTAGGCAATCTAACCCCGTAACTTCGGGAGAAGGGGTGCTGGCGCAAGCCAGCCGCAGTGAAATGGCCCGAGCGACTGTTTACCAAAAACACAGGTCTCTGCAAAAGCGAAAGCTGACGTATAGGGGCTGACGCCTGCCCAATGCCAGAATGTTAACAGGAGAGGTCAGCGCAAGCGAAGCTTTGAATCGAAGCACTGGTGAATGGCGGCCGTAACTATAACGGTCCTAAGGTAGCGAAATTCCTTGTCGGGTAAGTTCCGACCCGCACGAATGGCGTAACGACTTGGGCGCTGTCTCAGCGTGAGACTCGGCGAAATTGTAGCATGCGTGAAGATGCGCATTACCCGCCGCAGGACGGAAAGACCCCATGGAGCTTTACTGCACCCTGACGTTGCTGCCCGGCACATTCTGAAGAGCGTAGGTGGGAGACTTTTGTCGCCAATGGAACACCACCCTGGATGTGTTGGGTAGCTAACCCGCGCCGTTATCCGGCAAGGAGACAGTGTCAGGCGGGCAGTTTGACTGGGGCGGTCGCCTCCCAAAAGGTAACGGAGGCGTCCAAAGCTGCCCTCAGGCTGGTCGGAAACCAGCTTTTGAGTACAATGGCATAAGGGCGGTTTACTGCGAGACGTACATGTCGAGCAGTTGCGAAAGCAGGGCATAGTGACCCTTTGGTCGCGTATGGGTGCGCCAAAGATCATCGGATAGAAGCTACCCTGGGGATAACAGGCTTATCTTGCCCAAGCGCTCACAGCGACGGCAAGGTTTGGCACCTCGATGTCGGCTCGTCGCATCCTGGGGCTGGATTCGGTCCCAAGGGTTAGGCTGTTCGCCTATTAAAGCGGTACGCGAGCTGGGTTCAGAACGTCGTGAGACAGTTCGGTCCCTATCCGCGGCGGGCGTAGGAAGTTTGAAGGGAGCTGTCCCTAGTACGAGAGGACCGGGATGGACAGACCTCTGGTGTGCCAGTTGTACCGCCAGGTGCAGACGCTGGGTAGCCATGTCTGGTCGTGATAAGCGCTGAAAGCATCTAAGCGCGAAGTACACCCTGAGATTAGACTTCCCACCATTATGGGTAAGACCTGGGGCAGACGACCCCGTAGCGAGGCAGAACGTGTACGCATAGCGATATGTTCAGCGAATCTGTACTCATCGGTCGAGGGCTTCTACAATGAAACCTAATAGGACCATGGACTCCATGGCAACCTTGCAGCAAAACATAAACCAACATACACAAACACATAAACACACCAAACGGAAGATATGACAACAGTTTCTGGTGCCTATGGCGTGGGGGATCCACCCGTTCCCATTCCGAACACGGAAGTTAAGACCCACTGCGGCAACAATACTCGGACCACAAGGTCCCGGCAAGATAGCACGGCGCCAGATTCAATCTAAACTAACCCCTCAGCCTGTAAGGTCCGAGGGGTTAGTTGTTTAACTGTTATGAAAAGCGTGTTCGGGTTGATGTAGAGCTAGACTTGATGTAATGATGCATAACACAGTGGAAAGATTACTCTAGCCGATCGCGTGGCTGCTCCACCGCTTACCCTGCCCCGAACACGGAAGCTCGTGACCCACTGTAATTGCATCTCGGACCACAAGGTCTCGGCAAGATAGCATGGCGCCAGATTCATATACACAAACCCCTCAGACTG
>JBJTNN010000171.1:0-3864 GCA_046074125.1 Bacteroidota bacterium | reverse complement strand
AAAATTTCGCTGGAAATCACGTAGGGTATTCCGCGGCTGTTCCTCAAGTTCCTCCCATGTCGATTCAATTGGTATAATATGTCTTTGTATTTGGTTGAAAGTGAAATTGCGGTCATGGATGAGAGAATGGCCAGGTTAATTCCAAAACAAAGGCAATACGTCGATGATTTGTTTCAGCGTGGCGTGCTTCATATGTATGCTGTAAATGAGGATATCAATAAATGGTGGTGCACAATAGAAGCAGACTCAGAGTCAGACGTTCTTTTAGTGCTTTCAGAAATGCCCATCATAGAATGGTTGAATCCCGTGGTACACGGACTCATGTTCTACAACTCGGCAGACCAAATGATTCCGCCGATTTCACTCAATTAGTTATGAAAAAAAAAATAAAGTGGAGCGTGTATTTGATCGGTGTCTTCACCGCGATTGCGCCTGTTCATGCACAATATAAAGTGTATCAACCAGGCTCGTTACAAGAGACATTTGCAATACTCAGTAACAAAGATGTGTTGAATGGTTTTCGGTATTATCCTCAAACCCCTGAGTTGTTGAATGTCATCACTAAATCATCTCGTTACACGGAATCTGTTGAACAAATTTTGATGCTACCAACCCTCAGGACACGCAGAGCATCTCAATATTTCTACTACAATCATCCTGAATATAACGGTCGAATTCGCGTAGGATTGGGTTCGAAAAATTGGGTTCAAAGATTGGGTAAGAACTCGCTATTAAAGACGCCAGCTTGGTTTTACTCTTTTTTGGATGATGCTGGTTCAGCGCCAAACAAAACGTTAATGAATCCTAAATCCTACGAAAATTATTTGGTCGTAAATCCTATCGTTGACTTTGTTTCAGGTCCTCCCGCAGCTTTTGGAAGACCGCAATTTAATAACGGCAGAGGGGCAGAAGTGTTTGGGAAAGTAGGCGGTAGAGTAGCATTCACATCCCAAGTGTATGAAGCCCAAATACGTCCCCAACAATATGTTCAAAATGTGCTTGATTCTTTCGGAACGATACCTGGGGTTGGCTTTTGGACGGGCAATGCTTGGAATTATAGTGACTTTATTGTGGCGCGTGGATCTGTCCATACAAACTTGGTTAATACAGCACGAGAAAGTAACCATATACTCATGAGTTTTGGACATGATCAACAATTTGTTGGTTATGGCTATAGAAGTTTGATTCTCAGCAATTTTTCTCCTGCAACTGCTTATTTGCGTTTAAATACTAAAATAGGACCGTTTTCCTATCAAAATATTTTCAAAGAATTAACCATCGGAGATGGGCTTTTTTCTGGGAGTGGAATCAAAGAGTCCAAGTATTTAGCGGCTCACAGAGGATCGTTAGATTTGGGCAAATCTGGTGTCGAATTGGGCTTTAATGAGATGATCATTCACCATCGAACCAACGGGAGTTTTGATTTAAACTACTTAAATCCAATCATTTTTTATCGATCTGTTGAAAGAGACTTAGGTTCAGGCGATAACGCACTTTTAGCCTTTGACGCGCGCTGGAAACGTAAGAGCATTACTTATTATTTTCAGCTGTTGGTGGATGAATTCAATGTGCGAAAAATCTATGAAGGCAAAGATTGGAGCAATAAGCAAGGGTACCAATTGGGTTTTTACTATCAACCCAATCTCCCAGAATACGGTGATTTCTTGATGCAGGTTGAATTTAACTCAGTTAGACCCTATACCTACGCTCATTTTGATCAATACACCAATTACGACAACTTTAACCAACCATTGGCTCATCCCTTGGGAAGTAATTTTCGCGAAGGAATTGTTCGTTTAGTTGTCAAGCCAAGGATAATCGAAGGTTTGACATTGATCCATACGACCATGTTTGCTCAAAAAGGATTTGACCCCTATATCGATGGACCTAATTTTGGTGGAAACATTCACAGAAGTTATAAAACACGTGTGAGCGATGATAACGTTTACATGCAACAGGGGAAATTGGGTAGTATACTCAATACAAAAACCCAACTACTTTACGAATTAATGCCAAACATGTGGTTGACAATAAATGCTCAATTCAGAACCCAATCGGGGATTAACAAATCTGCTGAGAGCTATTTTTCAATAGGATGGAAATGGAATTGGTTTGAAGAAACCCAGTTGTTTTGAGGAAAATTTTACTCAATCCAGCTGAAGATCTTGCTCCAGCGAATGCCCTTTACCTTGTATTCCATATTCCCGTTGGTGGTCAATGGTTGATTGGTTTCGGGATCTATTGACATCACCTTTTTCAGACTGAAGAATGTGAATAAGGGTTTTCCAACAATGTGGTCTTCAGGAACATATCCCCAAAAACGAGAGTCCAAGCTGTTGTAGCGGTTGTCGCCGATCATCCAGTAATAACCCATTTTGAAGGTGTATGATTTTACCTCTGAACCCTGTCCGTTGTTGGAATAAAATTTTCCACCCCGTTGCACAATCTTAGCATGTTCATATTTGTTGATCGCCAATTTCAAAAAGTCCCAATTTTGGGCAGTTAATGCAATCGTTTCGCCGCGTTTTGGTAATCGAACTTCACCGTAATTGTTGATGTTCCATTTGGGATGTGCAAAATCAAACAAGGAAGTGTCGGCATGATTGTCGAGCAGTTGCCCATTAAACCTCACATTGCCGGGGAACATGACCCTTTGATACCCCTCGTCTATAGAGTCCAAGAAAATACTCATCACCTCGGGGTGATTTTTGAGTTTTTCGTAATTCTCGGGCCAGGTGAACAAATGATAGGGAATGATATACTTGCCGGTTTTTTGTGCTGCGTCTTGAATCAATTTGGCATTGGGCGGGAAATTGAAATCCCCCAATTCATTTTGCTCAAGAAAATCCTCGGTAATGGGCGTTTTTAACAAAGCCAAATAGCGTTTTTGTTGCTTTCCTATGCGTGGAAGCAATTTATCATTCACATAAATTTGACCGCCGACCAATTTGATGCGATCCCCGGGAATTCCGACACATCGCTTTACGTAGTTGTCTTTTTTATCTGCAGGTAAACTCAGCGTAATGCCGTCGTCTGTTTGTTGATAGTCCGACAATCCATCAGCATCGGCGTCATCATCCGTAGGCCAGTTAAAAACGATTACGTCGTTATTTTTGATGGTATACCAACCTGGCAAACGCATGTAGGGTAACTCTACCAAATCTGTGTAGGCTTTTACGCCCATAATTTGTTTGGGAGCCATCACAGGAACGGTGATGGGCGTCATGGGAATGCGCATCCCAATTTTTGCTCTGCTAACAACCAAATAATCACCCACCATTAAGTTAGATTCCATAGAGGGGGTAGGGATTTGATACAAATCGAAATACAATGCACGCATTCCCCCTGCCACGTACGCAGCAAACAGAATGGCATCACCCCATTCGCGAATTCCATCGTGCTTGGGAACATTCGCTTCCTTCCAGGCTTTGTTTCCAGCTGGACCGTAATACTTCATCGGTTTGAAAGCCAAAATTGGGAAGTATACAAAACTGAATACGGTTCCAAATAATTGTTCCCAATAGCCGTGTTTGCCGAAAGAACGGAGCATGTCTAATGTGATGTTGAAACTGAACAAAATATTCAATCCGGGAATGACCATTCCCAACATGTACCATTTGGGACGATCGACAATTTTTATCCAATACCACCAACTCAATACGGGTATCCACGCCATGGCTGCCGACTGTCCGGCGGCTTTGAACATCTTCGACAAGCCCACACGTGTGAGTACAAAGCAAATCACCCAGAGGATGAGGAATAGTTCTGAATTAAAACTCTGCATGGTTGATATTAGCCTTCAAAGTTAAGCAAGTCACGCATACCAAACACGCCCGATTTACCGCAAACCCATTCGGCGGCAAG
>JBJTNN010000170.1:0-4628 GCA_046074125.1 Bacteroidota bacterium | reverse complement strand
CTTCCATTCCACAACCCGGCGATTTGCAGTTCAATGAAGTCATGTTTAACTCCCTTGACCACCTCACCGATTTTGTAGAAATTGTAAATACTTCTCAAAAACCCCAACAATTGCAAGGTTTACAACTGAAAATAGGCAACGCCCTTCAACCAGAAGAAACCACCACCCTCACCAACCACCCCTTTGTCCTGTACCCCGGAGAAATTCGATGTTTCAGCGTACAACCTTACCCCATCGTTTTGGCAAACAATCCCCGCTACTTTTACCGACACCAACAAGTACCCAACTTCCCCAACCTCCCCGCCGCCGGGGCAACCCTGCAACTTACCCACCCCCTGGGTACCTTGATCGATGAAATGGTCTACCGTGAATCCATGCACACCCCTATATTGACTTCAACCAAAGGGGTGAGCTTGGAAAAAACCTCCCCCAATGCCCCGTCTAACCAAGCCATGCATTGGGTAAGCGCCACCGCAACCGTGGGCAATTCCACCCCTGGCGAAACCAACAGTCAATGTACCCAACAACGAAAATCTCCGCCCAAAGTATTTCAACTGGAAAAAATGGTGGTTCACTGTGAACACGAAGAATACATTGCCTTGCTCCATCAACTGCCCAAAGCCGGCTACGTGGTGAAACTCTCACTCTTCTCCATGTGGGGCAGCGTGATTCCGTTAGAAATCAGCCCAACACAGGTCTCACAGGATGGACGGTTGCTCATACCCTTATGGAAAGTAAAAAATGTGCTCCCCGCCGGAAATTATGTTTTGCATGTAGAAGCTTTCCACCCAGATGCTGACATTTGCAGACAAAATCTACGATTGGTGCTGGTACATTAAAACACCGAGCCCAAGCGCTTCACCGCCATGGAAACACAAACCATCAAAAACCACTTAGTACAAGCGCTGGGCCATCAGTTTACCCATGAAGAGATTCACGCCTTTGGCTTTTGGGTTGTACCACA
This sequence comes from Bacteroidota bacterium, assembly GCA_046074125.1. Lineage (GTDB taxonomy): Bacteria > Bacteroidota > Bacteroidia > NS11-12g > UBA955 > UBA955. Next base: position 3,664 of record JBJTNN010000170.1, on the reverse strand, counting down.
CTGCCAAGAACTTTCCGAAAGCCAAGCCCAGGTTGAACTGACAGAGATCTGTGAGAAACTCTGCAAGAATGTGCCCATTCAATACATTTTTGAAGCCGCCTTTTTCGGTCCCCTTACCTTAAAAGTTACGCCCGCTACCCTCATTCCCCGACCAGAAACTGAGGAAATGTGCTACCTCATTGGACAAAAAAAAGGGGAGATGCAGCGCACCAATGGCGCCAACTTGCGAGGGATAGACGTTGGAACAGGCAGCGGTTGTATTCCCATGTACCTGCTGCATGAAAACCCCGATTGGACATTCACTGCCGTAGATGTGAGCGAAGACGCCTTGGATGTTGCCGCGGAAAATGCCTTTCACACTGGGGTGCAAACACGCATTCAACTGCAGCACAGCGATGTGCTTTCATGGACCGAATTGCCCGCCAACATCGACCTTTTGGTCTCAAATCCCCCTTATGTAAAACTCGATGAAGCAACAAGCATGCATCAGCGTGTGCTGCAACATGAACCGCATCTGGCCCTGTTTACACCCGAAAACGACCCGTTGATTTTTTATCGAAAATTGGCCACACTCTGCGATATCGAGTGTAGTAGGAGACAAACCCCGCTGTACATATGGTTGGAGATTAACCAATTCCTGGCCGAAGAAACTAGAGAACTCTTCGCACCCTTCGCGTCGGCGGAAGTCATCAGAGACCTCTCCGACAACCCCCGCTTTGTTTACGCGATCGCACTACCCAAAGGGTAGGTATTCAAATTTTTATGGCAGAGAAACGATACTGCCGTCTTTTTTCAGCAATCCGGCTTTGTACATCTGCGTTAGCGTAGTGTAAATACCCTGAGAAAAACGCTTTTTGTCGCGCTCTCCACTCCGCTCATACAAAGCACCAATCAAAGCACCCGATGCAATGGGTTGATTGATTTCTTTGACATAGTTCAAGATGATGTCTTTCTTGGTTAACTCACCCGCCTTTCTACGTCCTCCACCCTTGCGATAACCTGTTTTCGGGGGTCTACCTCTGCGAGCTGCCTCTTTTTCCGCCTTGGGTTTAGCCGGACGACCGCGCTTTCCAGTACTTACCTTTCCCTTTTTCAAGTTTGCCTTTGCACGAGCCTTCCACAAAGCCAACGACTTGGCGGCCTTTACTTTCAGCTTCTCTAATTCGCGTGATTGTTTTTTCTCCAACTTCTCAACTTCTTTCTCCGCTTTTACCATGGCTTTTTTCAAAGCCTCAGACAATGAATGAATTTCTTGCTCCAAAATAGAGAAGGCACTCAAGTAAGAAACCTTTTTTGATGATCTTTTTGATTTTACCTTGTTCTTCGAACCTGGCTTTCTACCCCTTTTTTTGGGGGCCGACACGATAGTTTGATCTAAATTTTCCATGTTTAATATGATACAATGCGAAACAAAAAGGTAAAAAACCTTGTTTTCACGAAGCAAAACTACAAAAACCCATAATGGTGTTCCAAATTTAATTGCAATTTTTTCGTCTGTTTTTTATTCTTTTCGTGTTTTGAAACATCATTTTTAACAGTAATAATTTAATTAACGATTAAATTCATCGATAAATCGAAACTGTTCATCCACAAATTCCTGTGTACATTCACTCAACAATTCACCCTATTTTTGTGTCTCAGCGCTCCCAAAAAAAATTGAAACTCCTACCTCAAATATCCAATCCAAACGAAATCAAAAAATTGTCTCACAACGAACTACAAACATTGTGTAGCGAACTCAGAGATTTTGTAACCCAATCTGTATTGGAATCGGGCGGACATTTTTCATCCAATTTGGGGGTTATCGAACTCACCGTGGCCTTGCACCACACACTCAACTTTCCCCACGACGCCATTGTGTGGGACGTTGGACATCAAGCCTATCCCCACAAAGTACTCACGGGCAGGAGAGACCACCTCAGCAGCATACGATCATTCAAAGGCATTTCTGGATTTCCCAAAATAGAGGAAAGTGAATACGATGCCTTCGGCACAGGTCACTCTAGCACGGCGATATCCGCGGCCATGGGCATGGCCGCTGCCCACAACATCCTGGCAAAAACAGCGGCCCAACCAACCCCTATGCCCACCTTCGTGGCCGTGGTTGGCGATGGCGCCTTAACGGCCGGACTTTCCTACGAGGCACTCAACAACCTATTCGAGTCGAACCTGAATGTTTTGGTCATTCTCAACGACAACCAAATGGGTATAGATCCGAATACCGGCGCACTCAACACCCAATTGCAAACAAACCCCACAGGCGTAAAAACGTGGTTTGAGTGGTTTGGCCTCGCCTACCAAGGCCCTGTAGATGGACACAACCTGACAGAACTGCTTACGGCCCTGGGAAATCTCTATCAGCAGCCCGGTCCAAAGTTATTACACATCAAAACCATCAAAGGAAAAGGATACCCCGCAGCTGAAAAAGAACAAACCAAATGGCACAGTGCCGCCAAGTATGTTAAAATTGAAGCGCCTACCAAACCGTCCAAAAAGTGGCAAGATGTTTTCGGAGAATTACTGCTAGAGCTGGCCAATGAATACCCTAACCTCGCCGGAATAACGCCAGCCATGCCATCATCCTGCGGTATGATTCACGCCATGAATCAGTTTCCTGATCGCTTTTTCGATGTAGGTATCGCAGAACAACACGCCCTCACCTTCGCTGCCGGTATGTCAACCCAAGGCCTTATCCCAGTAGTGAATATTTATTCGTCGTTTTTGCAACGCGGATACGACCAATACATCCACGATATCGCCCTGCAAAATTTACCCGTGATTCTGTGTATCGACCGCGCTGGATTGGTGGGCGAAGATGGTCCAACCCATCACGGAGCCTTCGACATTGCCTTTTTACTGTGCATCCCCAACACAACCCTGATAGCACCCAGAAACGCCAATGAGCTCGCTGCCGCTCTCCAATATGGCATCGATGCCAAAAAACCGGTGGCTATCCGATACCCTAAGGGAAACATCGCCGTGTCAACATGGGATAAAGCCGCAAGAAACCAGCCACTATCCGCGCTCAAACCTCAACGTTTGCATCACGCCGATTCAGCCCGAATCTTATTGATAAGCACTGGCCATGCCAGCAATCTGTGCCTCGAAGCGCATGCTTTGCTCACAGACATACCCTTCGATCATATCCATTGTGCCATGGTGAGCCAAACGGCCGATTACATCGAAAAGGGCATCATCCATGTACTTGGCTATGAACAAATCATTACCGTTGAAGATGGTTGCATTCAAGGGGGATGGGGACAGTCAATCACGGCGAAAATCGAGCATCAAACAGACTGTAAAGTCCTACACTTGGGCATCCCAGCAGCATTCATAGAACACGGAAACAACGAAGAAGATTTGTATCCCTTGTGTGGCTATTCGCCCAAAGACATTGCCGAAGCTGTTAAACAAGCGGCTCGGTAACGCGAAAATTCATCGCCATCGCCAACCATTTCTCGATCATTGATTGTCCGTCCGGGGTAAGTACACTTTCCGGGTGAAACTGCACAGCCCAAACCCCGTAATCGGAATTGCTTAAGGCCATGACTTCGCCTTCGCAACGCGCATCCACCTGCAAAGCAATGGGTCTCTCCACAGGATTTTCTGCAGGTTTTTGGGGCATAGTCGCTTCATTGGTCGAGCCGGGTTGCTTTTCTGTCAC